>DASPIV010000161.1:0-3218 GCA_035628955.1 Bordetella sp. | reverse complement strand
GTAATGCCCGCCACGCGCCGCGCGGCGGGCGCACTGGGCGGCGCGGGTGCGGCGCGCGCATCGGCGGCCGGCGGCAGCGGCGCGATGCGGGTGCCCTGGCGGTCGGCGCGCACATAGCCTTCCGCCGTCAGTTGGGCGTAGGCCAGCAGCACCGTATTGCGTGAGATGGCCAATTGCTCGGCCAGCGTGCGCGATGCCGGCAGCCGGCTGCCCGGCGGCAGGCGTCCGTCCAGGATCGCCTGCTTCAGGCGTTGCAGCAGCTGCCGCTGCAGCGTGTGGCGGCCACCGGTCGTGGCCAGTGGACTGTCGAGCAAGGCGGCGCGGGGTTCCATGGCACCATGAAATAACCATTGGTTGGTGCTTTTTAGCATGCCACGAATCCGATAGCGTATGCCCTGTTCTTTCCGCATAGCGCCCTTGATAAGGATCTTCAGCATGTCTACTGCCATGTCGCCGCAACAGCCGGTCGGCCACCCCGTTCCCAACTGGACTCCGCGCCCGCGGCCTTCGCGCGAACCCATCGCCGGGCACTATTGCCGCCTGGAACCCCTGGACGCGGCGCGCCACGGCGCCGATCTGTATGCCGCGTTCAACCAGACCCCGGACGGCAGCGACTGGACCTACACCTATGCCGGGCCGTTTCCCGACCAGGCCAGCTACCTGGCCTACGCGCGCACGGCGCAAGCGTCTGAAGACCCGCAGCACTTCGCCATCATCGACCTGGCCAGCGACCGGGCCCTGGGCACGCTGGCCGCCATGCGCATCGACCCCGCCAATGGCGCGATCGAAGTGGGCAGCGTGGCGTATTCACGCCGCCTCAAGCGCACGCCGGCCGCCACGGAAGCGCAGTACTTGCTGATGCGGCGCGCCTTCGACCAACTGGGCTACCGGCGCTATGAATGGAAGTGCGACAGCCTGAATGCGCCATCCCGCGCGGCCGCGTTGCGGCTGGGGTTCCAGTTCGAGGGCATATTCCGCCAGGCCGTGGTCTACAAAGGCCGCAACCGCGACACCGCGTGGTTTTCGATCATCGACGGCGAGTGGCCCGTCGTGCGCAGTGGGCTGGAGCAGTGGCTGGCGCCAGACAATTTCGATGCGCAGGGCAAGCAGCGGCAGCGGCTGGGGGATTTGATCGCGCAGGCCCGGTAGCGGCCGGATTGCTGGCGCTTGGCGCAATTGGGTTCTTGAGGCGTTGTGGTGGTGGGCTGAGCGGTGGCGGGCTTCACGAGGCCGGTCTGGCGCCTGCGCCAGACATCGCGTTGTCAACCTCGTCGCTGCGCTTCTACGGTTTCCCTCGCTCGGCCCCGAGGCGCCCGCCACCGCTCAGCCCACCGCCACAACTCGCGTCAGATCCGCATTTTCGCGTCGCGTTGTCGATCAGGGGGGCTTGCGGCGCAGGTTCTGTGCTGGAAGAAAAGGAAATATCGTGCGCGGCCGTCTACGATGCTTTCATCCGCACGCCGATAACAATCAGGATCCCCGCCATCACCATCAGCGCGCCCGCCACGAAGGCCGCGTCCAGCGGTTCGTCCAGGATCAGCACCCCGAACGCCACCCCGAACAGCGGGGTCATGAACGACAGGATGGACAGGCGCGTGGCCAGGTAGCGGCGCAACAGCCAGAACCACACCAGCAGGCTGAACAAGGCTACCCCCAATGCCTGGAAAGCCAGGCTCGCCAGGGCAGGGGGCGAGAACACCGGATCGCCCTGGCCCGTGGCCCAGGCAAACAGCGGCAGCGCCACGCCGGCCAGGACCATTTGGTAGAGCAGCGTCTTGGTGGCCGGCGCTTCGGACAGCCGCGACTTGCGGATGGCGACGGTGGTGGCGCCCCAGGCGGCGCCGGCCAGCACGCCCAGCAGGTCGCCCAGCAGCATCGCGGGCGCCGCGGCTTGCTGGCCGCCGCCCAGGAATGCCAGCGCGATGCCGGCGAAGGCGATGGCCACGCCCAGCCATTGGACCGCCTGCAGGCGCTCTTCGCGCAGCGTGAAGTGCAGGCCCAGCGCGGTGAAGATCGGGGCCGTGTACAGGAACACCGACATGTGCGAGGCGGTGGTGTACAGCAGCCCTTGCGCCACCAGCAGGAACTCGGCTGCGAACAGGCTGCCGGCGATCAGGCCCGGCACCAGCGTGCCATCGGCGAACGCCGCCCATCCTTCTTTGCGCAACACGATGCAGGCCAGCACCGCGGCGGCGAAAGCCGAGCGCAGGCCGATCTGCAGCGTGGGTGAAATATCGGCGGCCACCAGCTTGATGGCGATCTGCTGGAACCCCCAGCACAGGCACAGCAGCATCATCAACGCGGTGGCGCGGGTATCGAGCGGCAGGCGAGTGGCGGGCGCCATGGCTTCAGGGCAGCTCGGCGGGGTAGCTGTCGAGCGCCAGGCTGATCTGCTGGCGCAGGTCCCATTCGGCCAGCGCCGCATTGACCGGGCCGTAGAAAGCGCCGTCGCGCACCAGGAACAGCGCGGGCAAATGGAACACTTCGTAGCGCGCCACCAGCCCGCCGTTGTCGCCGGCGTCGATCCAGCACAAGCGTTCGACCGGCAGGTCCAGCAGAGGCAGTTGCTCGCGCGCGACCTTGCAGGTGGCGCAGGTGCGGCTGTGGAAAGCCACTAGCGAGAGGCCCGGGGCATCGAGCAGATAGCGGTCGGCGGTGCTGTCGGTCAGTTCGGTCTGCTGCATGCTGGCGGGCGAAAAATGGCGAAGTACGGACAATAGCGCATCCGGCGGCGTCCGCGCGGGGGGCGCCGCGCGGGTTCAGCGCGCCAGGGTACGGTCGAGTTCGAGCACGGTTTCGTACAGCACGCGCGTGCCGTCGAGCAATTGCGACGGCTCGATCCATTCTTCGGGGCAATGGCTGCGTCCCGCCAGGCACGGTATGAACACCATGCCGATGGGGCCGGTGGGCGCCATGTACACCGCGTCATGGCCCGCGCCGCTGGGCAGCGGCATCGAGGCATAGCCCAGCCGGCCGGCCGCCGCTTCGATGGCCTGCATGACCCGTGGCGCACATGCGGTGGGATGGGCGCGGCTGACCGGCGCCACGGTGGTGGTTAGACGCAGCGCCGCCAGGTCGTCGGCCAGGCCCGCCATCAGGGTTTCGGGAAAGGCGTCCAGCACGGCATCGCTGTCGCTGCGCACTTCCAGCATCAGTTCGGCGCGGCCCGGCACGGCGTTGGCGGCGTTGGGGGTGATCTCGATGCGGCCCACGGTGGC
>DASPIV010000160.1:0-7662 GCA_035628955.1 Bordetella sp. | reverse complement strand
AAGATCGCGTGGCTTGCCGGCCAGCGCCTGGCGGGTCAGTGGCGGCCCCAGGCCGCCGGTCATGCGCAGGCCATGGCAAGAACCGCAGTCTTGCCGCAGCAAGTGCTCGAGCTGGCCTTGCCGCAGCATGTCGGGCTCGGCCTGGGCGGAACCGAGCAAGGCACACGACACCAGGATGCCAGCCAAGCCGGTTGTTGCAGAGTAAAGGCGTGCCATGGTCTTGCCGTCAGGGAACCGCGGGCCTACTGGCGATCCGCGGTGATATCGGCCGCGGCGTCGATGCCCAGGTGGTAGCCCAGCGATACGTGGTGATAGCGTCCGGCGCTGTTGTCGTCATGGATGGCCAGGCCGAAGTTGTATGTCTTGCCCGGTTCGAGCGGCACGTCGCCTGCACCACCGGCGAACTTGCGCGTGAACTGCACCGTCCAGGTATCGCCCTGGAGCTTGCCTTGTGCCCCCACCAGGGCCTGGCCGCCTTCCATGACGCGCTCGGTGGCGATATGGCCGTCGTAGGCCTTGTTCTGGCCGCTCCGCCACTGGTTCAGGTCGTAGAAGATGCCGTCGACCAGCGATCCGCCCTTGATGTACTTGGTCCTGCTGTCGATTGCGCCGGGCATGGTGCGCGCGTCGCCATGGCAGGCGCCCCAGCAGCCGCCAGCCTGGGCCAGTTCGGCCTTGCCGCCCGCTTCAAGCATGTAGGCGATCTTGATGGGATTGTCGGCATCCATCTTGACGGCGCCCGAAGCCTTGGGCTGGGCCCAGGTGAAGCGCAGGTAAAGGTTGTGGCCGTCATGGGCAGCCTGGACCTTGACGTCGATCGACGGGGCCTTGCCGGCAATGGGCGTGGGTTCGAGTTTCTTGCCGCCCACGATCAGCTGGCCCATGTTGGCGATTTCTTCTGAATGGCAGTCGACGCAGGTTTCTCCCTTTTTCAGGGCGCGGGCACCACCATGTTCGGTGCCTTTGGTGATCCATTCCACGGCCGATGTACCCGGATAGAACAGGGTGATTTCGGTAGCCTTCACGGTGTTCCAGTCGGCCGGGGGGGCGGACTGTGCGCCAACGGCGGCCAGAATGAGTGCCGCGCCAGTGGCGCTGGACAGCAGGGTCTTGTTCATGCCAGGTTCCTTGTCGATGTGCGTACGGGCGTACCGCTATTCTTCGTCTGCTTCGGTCATGCCTTGCGGCTTGTGATGCGCAATGCCCTTGTGGCAGTCGATGCACGTCATGTTGTCTTCGATGGCGATCTCGTGCTGCTTGCGAGCCCGTTGCTTCTGCGATTCGCTGTTCATGCTTGCCAGGCTATGGCAGTTGCGGCATTCGCGAGAATCGGAAGCCTTCATGCGCTGCCATTCATGGCGCGCCATCTCCAGCCGCTTGGCTTCGAATTTTTCGTGAGTATCGATGGTGCCGACCAGCTTGCCCCAGAGCTCTTTCGAGGCCTGGACCTTGCGGACCATTTTGTAGGTCCAGTCTTTAGGAACGTGGCAATCGGGGCAGGTGGCGCGCACACCTGTGCGGTTGGCGTAGTGGATGGTTTCCTTGTATTCGGGATAGACGTTGTCACGCATTTCGTGGCACGAAATGCAGAATGCCTCGGTGTTGGTGGCTTCCAGGGCCGTATTGAAGCCGCCCCAAAGGACAACGCCCAGTACGATGCCGGCAAGCAGCAAGGTACCGATCGAGTACTTTGCGCTGGGGCGCCTTAACAGGGCGTAGATGCCTTTCTTGCCGGTTGGGTATGTCATGATGGATTAGGCGGTTCCCCGTAGAGGGAACCGCCGGCAGTGGAAAACGGCGTGGATCAATAAACGTCGTGCATGGTGTTGTAGACGTTGAACTTGCCGGTAGGCGTAACGATGGCCGGATCAGTGATGACGCGCTTGAGCTTCAGGGTTTTGTCGTCGTAGATCACGATGGCGGACTGGTCGGTCTTGCCACCCCACAGCGAGATCCAGACCTCGTCGCCCGCTTCGTTGTACTCGGGTTGAACGGCGCGGCGGATGGCCTTGCTCTCAGGCAGGCCGGAATCCTTGGCAACGTTGAGCCGGGCGGGTGCCTTAGAGAGGTCATCGAGGTTGAACACGTAGACCGATTCGGCAAGGTCGCGTTCCGGGTTCATGGGAGCGTCGGCCCAGAAGTGCCTGGATTTGGGATGGGTCTTGACGAACAGATTGCCCGCCCCAGGCATCTTCAGCTCTTGTACGACCTTCCAGTTGTGTTGCTTGAACTTGGCGTGCTCGGGTTTTTCCGAGGCGGTGGAAATCAGTGAAACGACTTCATCGCCCAGGTGGCCGGTGGCCCAGACGGGGCCGAACTGCTTGTGCATGAAATTGGCACCGCGGCCCGGGTGGGGAATCTTGGCGGTGTCGACGAGCGCAGCCAGTTTGCCTGTCTTGGTGTCAGCCACGGCAACCTTGTTCGAGGCATTGGCGGCCACCATGAAGTAGCGTCCGGATGCATCCCAGCCGCCGTCGTGCAGGAACTTGGCCGATTCGATGGTGGTGGTTTTGAGGTTCTTGAGATCGGTGTAGTCGACCAGCAGGATCTGGCCGGTTTCCTTCACGTTGACGACCCATTCCGGCTTTTGCAGCGAGGCCACGATGGATGCCACGCGGGGTTCGGGGTGGTATTCGCCATCGACCGTCTGGCCACGGGTGGATACTACCTTGATGGGCTCGAGTGTTTCGCCGTCCATGATGGAATACTGGGGCGGCCAGTAGGTACCACCGATCAGGTATTTGTCTTCGTAGCCCTTGAACTTGGACACGTCGACCGAGCGGGCATCGGAGCCCAGGCGCACCGTGGCCACGGTAGTGGGTTCTTCGAACCACATATCGATGACCGTGGTCAGACCATCGCGGCCCACGGTGTAGACATAGCGGCCCGAGGCGGAAAGGCGCGAGATGTGCACGGCGTAGCCGGTATCCAGGATCTTCCAGATCTTGTGCGTGTCGCCGTCGACCAGGGCCAGCTTGCCGGCATCGCGCAGCGTAATGGCGAAGATATTCTTCAGATTGATCTTGTTCATCTGCCTGGTGGGACGCTGGGACACCGGAACGATCAATTTCCAGCTGTCTTTCATGTCTTGCAGCGAGAACTCGGGCGGCACGTCGGGCGTCTGCTGGATGTAGCGCGCCATCAGGTTGACTTCTTGCTCGGTCAGGATGTCGTCGTAGTTGACCATTCCGCCGTCGGTACCGTAGGCAATGATGTTTTCCAGCCGCTTGGTGCCCAGCTGCAACGTGCCGCCTTCTATCTTGGAGCCGTTTGCCTGGGTCTGGACCCAGTGGGGTTCGAGGTTCTTGCCCGTGGCGCCCTTGCGCAGCACGCCGTGACAGCCGGCACAGCGTTCGAAGTAGATCTGCTTGGCGGTTTCTTTCTCGGCGTCGGTCATGGCCGGCGCGTTGGCGAAGGCGCCCGCTGTGCCCAGCAGCGAAATGCTGGCGATGAGACTCGCCAGTAGGGTTTTCTTTGGACTGGTCATGGTACTTCTCCTAAGGGACGCGTGCTGCGAATCCGGGTCACGGCGTTGTGGTGATCGAGGGAACTGTGCACTCTTTGGCCGGATCGTACTTAAGCGCCCGAGCTCTACGCTTGACTGCAATCAATTGAGCTGGCGTGCCGTTGACTGCAATCAAGTCCTGCATTCATGCGTCTTGAGTAGCGCACTGGCCAGCGGGTAAGGTGATCTTTGATCCAGGACAGAAACAAGGACCCGGCATGAGTACCCACGCGGCCGTCGAGCCCGCGCCCGCAGCGCCGTATTACCAACCATTGAGCAACGAGGCGCAATTGTTCGAACAGGCATGGCGGCATGGCATGCCTGTATTGATCAAGGGGCCAACCGGTTGCGGCAAGACCCGCTTCGTGCAGCACATGGCGCATCGCCTGGGTCTGCCGCTGTATACGGTGGCCTGCCATGACGATCTCAGCGCCACCGATTTGGTCGGGCGCCATTTGATTGGCGCCGCCGGGACCTGGTGGCAAGACGGCCCCTTGACCCGGGCGGTACGCGAGGGCGGCATGTGCTACCTGGACGAGATTGTCGAGGCCCGGCAGGACACCGCTGTGGTACTGCATCCGCTGGCCGACGACCGCCGCGAGCTGTACATTGAGCGCACCGGCGAGACTCTGCGGGCCCCGCCGGGGTTCATGCTGGTGGTGTCGTACAACCCGGGCTACCAGAATCTGCTCAAGGGCATGAAACCCAGCACCCGGCAGCGTTTCGTGGCGTTGCGCTTCGGCTATCCGCAGATGGTCGAAGAGCGCCGTATCGTGGCTGCCGAAGCGCAGGTCGATGAAGGCCTGGCGGCCCGTGTCGTCGATCTGGGGCAGGCGCTGCGCCGCCTGGAACATCACGATCTGGAAGAGGTCGCATCGACTCGGCTGTTGATCTTCGCCGCGCGCATGATTGCTAGCGGTATGTCCGCCCGCGACGCCTGCCTGGCCTGCCTGGCGGAACCCTTGTCTGACGACCCCCAGACGGTCGCGGCGCTGATGGAAGTCGTGGATGTCCATTTCGCCTGAGGCCAGCCTGGGTTCCAGCCGGCGCCTGCCGGGCGACCTGGCGATGTGGATCTTCATCCTGACCGAACTGGCGGTGTTCGGAATTCTGGTTCTGGCCTTTGTGGTGGCCCAGGCGCTGCGCGCCGAACAGTTCCATGCCGGACGGCAGGTGCTGGATAGCTCTATCGGGTTGGCCCTGACGCTGAGCCTGCTGACCGCCGGCTGGCTGGCCGCCCTGGCTGTGGCCAGGGTACGGCAAGGCCGCAGGGGCGGCTCGCTGCTGCTCTGCCTGGCGCTGGGTGTCGCGTCCTGCTACGTGGCCCTGAAACTGAACGAGTACAGCCACTTGGCCCGGCTTGGCCTGGGGCTGGAACATGACACGTTCTTCACCCTGTACTGGATCTTGACCGGGTTTCACTTCCTGCATGTGCTGCTGGGCATGCTGATACTGGCGTGGCTGGCCTGGCGCTGCCGGTCGGGGGCGTACGGACCGGGCCGTTGCGCCGGTATGGAATCGGGCGTGTTGTACTGGCACATGGTCGACCTGGTCTGGGTCGTGTTGTTTCCCGTGGTGTATTTGCTGGGCTGAGCATGAGCGAAACCCTACGCTTGCTGCGCTATTGGCTGGGACTGGTGATATTGACCGTGGCCACGGCGCGCGTCGCGGGCGGCGCGGGGCTGCCATCCATGCAGGTATGGGTGGTCTGCCTGGCGGCGGCCAAGGCATGGCTGGTCATCGACGGCTTCATGGAACTGCGGCATGCGCCGCCTGCCTGGCGCCTGTTGTTGCTGGCCTGGCCCATGGCCATGGCGGCGGGGACGCTGTTGGCCAGCTACTTGTAGCCGCTGGATGCCTGTGGCGAGCGGGGCGACTACGATCGGGGCGACTACTCTTGTTTCTTGATTGCAGTCAAGCGAGCCTGTGCTGCCGGCTTTCTAGAATGATGTCCACCTATAGCCTAGAGGGGCCATCATGCAGGAAACCTTCACCAAAGGCATGGCCAGGAATATCTATTTCGGAGGAAGTGTCTTCTTCATCCTGATATTCCTGGCCCTGACTTTCCACACTGAAAAGCACTTTCCGGAAAGCACCAACCAAGACCAGATGACCGAGGCTGTCGTGCGAGGCAAGCTCGTCTGGGAGCAAAACAATTGCGTCGGCTGCCACACGATACTGGGCGAAGGCGCTTACTTTGCGCCCGAACTGGGCAATGTGTTTGAGCGCCGCGGTGGCGAGCAGGACTTCAAATCGTTCCTGCATGCCTGGATGAGCGCCCAGCCCTTGGGCGTACCGGGCCGCCGCGCCATGCCCCAGTTCCATTTGTCCGAACGGGAAGTGGACGACCTGGCGGAGTTCCTTGAATGGACCTCAAAAATCAACAACTACAACTGGCCACCAAACCGTGAGGGCTGAACCATGACCGCCGCCAATCCGCATCTAAAGTTCGCTTCGCAGGCCGTGGCGAAGCCGTATTTCATTTTCGCCCTGATCCTGTTTGTCGGGCAAGTCCTGTTCGGCCTGGTCATGGGGCTGCAGTATGTCGTGGGTGATTTCCTGTTTCCGCTCATTCCGTTCAACGTGGCGCGCATGGTGCACACCAACCTGCTCATCGTGTGGCTGCTGTTTGGTTTCATGGGTGCCGCCTACTATCTGATACCCGAAGAGTCCGACCGCGAATTGCATAGCCCCAAACTGGCGCTGGTGCTGTTCTGGGTATTCGCCATTGCCGGCGTGCTTACCATCCTGGGCTACTTGCTGCTGCCCTATGCGGGGCTGGCCGCCGTTACAGGCAACGATCTGCTGCCCACCATGGGCCGCGAGTTCCTCGAGCAGCCCACCATTACCAAGGCGGGTATCGTGGTGGTGGCCCTGGGCTTCCTGTACAACATCGGCATGACGATGCTGAAGGGCCGCAAGACGGCCATCAGCATGGTCATGATGACGGGCCTGATCGGCTTGGCGGTGTTGTTCCTGTTTTCGTTCTACAACCCCGAAAACCTGGCGCGCGACAAGTTCTACTGGTGGTGGGTCGTGCACCTGTGGGTCGAAGGGGTGTGGGAACTGATCATGGGTTCCATACTGGCGTTCGTGCTGATCAAGATCACGGGTGTCGACCGGGAAGTCGTCGAGAAATGGCTGTACGTCATTATCGGCATGGCCCTGATCACGGGCATCATCGGTACCGGCCATCACTATTTCTGGATCGGCGCGCCTGGCGTCTGGTTGTGGCTGGGCTCGGTATTTTCCGCCCTGGAACCCCTGCCGTTCTTTGCCATGGTGCTGTTCGCCTGGAACATGATGAAGCGTCGCCGCCGCCAGCACCCGAATCGCGCCGCATCGTACTGGGCGATCGGTACCACGGTAACAGCCTTCCTGGGGGCTGGCGTGTGGGGGTTCATCCACACCCTTGCACCCGTGAATTACTACACACATGGTACGCAGCTTACCGCCGCGCATGGCCACCTGGCCTTCTACGGCGCCTACGTCATGATCGTGCTGACCATGATTTCGTATGCCATGCCGCGTTTGCGGGGGCTGGGTGAAGCTCCTCCTGAGTCGGCGCAGCGCGTCGAACTGTGGGGCTTCTGGCTGATGACGAGTTCGATGCTGGCTATCACGCTGCTGCTGACCGCGGCGGGTGTAGTACAGGTATGGCTGCAACGCCTGCCCGCGGACGCGGCAGCCATGTCGTTCATGAACACCATGGACCAG
Source organism: Bordetella sp. (assembly GCA_035628955.1). Lineage (GTDB taxonomy): Bacteria > Pseudomonadota > Gammaproteobacteria > Burkholderiales > Burkholderiaceae_B > Bordetella_A. The sequence goes on along the minus strand of DASPIV010000160.1, from coordinate 440 downwards.
CTTGCACTGTTCTTCTGGCTGCGCCTGGTGTTCGGGGTGGCCTTCCTGATAGGCTTGGTGTGTTACTTGCTCAGCTTCCGCCAGCGCGGTAGCGCGGCTACGCAGCACACGCTGGCCGGTACAGCCTAGAAGGCTTGCCACACTTCTGCAACGGCCCGGCGCATAGGCGCGGGGCCGTTGTCGTTTCCTGGTATGCAGCAAGAGGGTGAACGCTTGGGTTTTGAGCCGGAAGAATGGATTGGGGGAATCTGGCATCGCTTCATTACGCGCCAGGCCAGCCGCGAGTTTCCCGCTGCGCGGGTCGTGTTGCCCGATATGCAGCGCACCTTGGCCGTGCTGTTTCGCGCCATGGGCGGTGCCGCAGGCGTTGCCCTCGAAACGGCCGATCGCCGCGATCTGACGCTGCGGCGCAGCTTGTTGCAGCACATTGCTGGCGCGGG
>DASPIV010000159.1:0-4595 GCA_035628955.1 Bordetella sp. | reverse complement strand
CACATCGGGCACGATGCGCGAAAACTGGTCGGACATGCCCAGCAGCACATTGCGCAGGGCATAGGTCTTGACCAGCCCCGCCATCAGATGCCCGCCGCGGATCCGCCCGGCGCCATAGCGCAACGAACCCAGCACCCAGGCCCGCTCGACCGCGTGGTCGATATGCTCCGACAGGTCGGATACCGATCCGGCGCCGCGCGGCAACTGGTCCAGAGCCGCGGTCAGGTCCGCCTGCAATAGCCCCATGTCCAGGTCGAAGCGCCGCGCGATGCGGTGCAGGTCGCTGTCTTGCGCGTGCACGATCTGGTGGATCCAGTGCACCAATTCGACATACGGATTGCCGCGCAGCTTGCAGAACGAGGTGGCGCCTTCCAGCGCCTGGTACAACAGCGGATCGAGTTTTCCGAAAAGATCGAGGCGGCCGATATCGGACATATTGTTGTTGTGCTCAGCGTCAGGGAATGGGAAATCAATCGGGTGCGGCGCAGCCCAGCGACAGCACCACGTTGCGGTCGCCCACCAGTTTTTCGTCGCTGGCCAGCGTCAAGGTGTGCGGGCCCGACTGCTTCACGCGTAGCGCCCCGCTTTGCAGGAAACTGCGATGCCCGCCGTCGAGCTCGACTTGCGACGTATACGTGGCGATGGCCGACTTGCACCCGCAGCGCCCGATGGATTGCTTGAGATCCAGCCCGGCCTGCAGCAGCACTTGCCCATCGGTGGTGGTGCGCATGCCCGGCCGTACGTCCACGCAAGCGGCCAGCGCGTTCTCGAGCTTGATCGACCCGGCCGCATGCGCCGCCGTGCCGCACAGCACGGCCGCCAGCACGGCCGCCAGCCGCGGGAATTTATTCGACAAGCGTGCCTCCGTTGGTGGCGCGGTCGCCCACATACTCGACCTTGACGATCATCGTCGCACGGCGGCTGCCGCGTGCATAGGTGCGCAGCAGCGGAAAGATGCGGCCTTCCACCTCGATGCAGCCGTGGCTGTATCCCTTGGTGGAATCGTGCAGATAAAACCCGCCGCGCACCGGCGCGCAGCGATTGCGCGTGGCCGCGTCGGCCGGTTCCAGGCGGGCGCGGTTGGTGCCCCAGTTGACCCAGAATTCTTCACAATCGCCGGCTGCCGCGCCACGTGGAATCGACTGGATGCCCCAGGCGGGCTTCAGGTTGCAGGCGTCGCGGCCGTCATCCTGCGCGGCGCCCTGGTCAGCCAGGTACACCTTGTAGAAGCCGGGCGGCACCGGGCCGCTCTCGGGCGTGCAGAACTCGCTGGGCACCTGGAACCCCGGCAGGCCGCTAGTGGCGCGGAAACTGCCATGGCCGGGCCAGCGCAGCGACTGGCCGTTGTAGATCATGTCATGCGTCACGGGTTCATCTCCTGTGGTTGCGTTTGGCGTGCCGCGCGGCGCGCGGCGCGCTCACGGCCTTCGTAATCCAGCAGCAGGTCGCGGGCGTCGCCCTGCTCGGGCCGGCGCTTGCCCAGCCAGGACGACAGGCCCAGCGGCTGCTTCCCGCCCAGCTTCACGCCGCGTACATCCCGGTGCTTGAGCACCGGCCGCACGTCCCAGGCCAGCTCAACGCCGATATAGTCGCGCACCCAGTGCGTCAACTGCCGGGCGCGCTGGCCGCCAGGCAGGAAACTGGCGTAGTCGCTTCGGCCGAGGGGGCCGAGTTCGATACGGAATTTGTGCTGCGCGTCGCGCACCGCCGTGCCCAGGATAGTGTCCTGGCCCAGGCCCAGGTTGCCGCCCAGTCCCAGCCGTTGCGATGGCTCCAGGCGTATCCATTGCGGCACGAATTCCGCGATGCGCACCGGCACCGAGAAGAACGTCTGCAAGATCTGCTTCAAGCCTTCGGGATTACGGGTCTGGCGAAGCAGGTGGCCGGCCATGTAGTACTTGGCATGGTCCATCACCGTATCGCGGCGCCATAGCGACGGCACGCCCATGTGCAGCAGGCTGGCCACGTAGCGGGTAAAGCGCTGTTCCTTGCGGTCCAGGCTGACCGTGCTTTGCGCATCGGCCCAGGCCCGGTAGAACAGCAGGATGAGGCGGTGATGGAATACGTCGGCAAAGCCGGACAGCGTATGGTCGCCGTAATGATGCATGCGCTCGCGCGCATATTCGGTCAGGTGCAAGGGTAGCGGGCCATTCGGCCCGAACAGCCCGAAGCTGTAGATCGACAGCTCCGGCGGCCGCCCCCCGCGCGCCGGGCGCACCGATGACAGGGTCGATGGCGCAAAGGCCATCGACGGTTCCTGGCGCACGCGCACGGGCTCGTTGCGTGCCACCGTGTCGCGCCCCAACGGCAAGCGCGCGCCCGCCCGCGCATCGATCCAGCGCAGCGTATTGAACAGGTCATGCGCGTAGGGTTCGCGCTCCAGGGCACGCCAGAAGTCCGGCGGCAAGCCGGGCACCCCGGCACCGTAGGCCGGCAAGGCGGCATCGTGCCGCGCCTGCCCGGTGTCGGGCGCGGCCTGTGCCGGCTCGGTCACTAGGCTGGCCACCCCTACCCCATGTGGATTTGCTTGGCGTCCACCTTCACCAGGTTTTCGCCGGTGACCATGGTATACGAAGCATGCAGCCGGGCACTCTTGTCGGCACGGTAGTCCAGGGAACCGGCGCGCACATGCTCGACCTCCTCGGCCGCGCGGAAGGTCACGCGCGACAGGAACGACAGGCGGTCCATCACGGCCTCGTACACCTTGCCTACCAGGCGCGTGGTGCCGATCGTGGCCGTTACCTCGGCGCCCAGGTACTTGGTCTGCCCGGCCACGCAATGCACATCCGTAGCCTGCAGCTTCAGCGACGCCGTATCGATGCTGACCGCCTGCTGTCCGGCCAGCCGCACAGCCTGCGCCCCTTCGAGCGACACGCTGCCAGTGCGCGAACGCAGCACCATGTCGCCCGTGGTCTCGAGCCGCGCGCTGCCGGGATCGGCCTGCTCGACGACGGCAATCAGGTAGACCCGCGTGGGGTCGGGGCCGCTGATCAGGACCTGGTCGCCAGCCTGCGGCGCCAACAGGCAACTGGCGGCCTGGCGGGCCTGCCAGGTGCGGCCATCGCAGTCGACGGCAAAGCTGCCGTCCGCTTCCTGGCGCGTGACAGTGCCGATCAGGTGGATCGGATCGTAGGCGGGATACTGGCGGTTCACCGCTGCGGTTTTCATGGCAAGTCCTTTCGATCTCCAAGCCCTAGACGGCGGGCCGTGCCCCCATGCGGGGCTTCCAGCGGGCGATCTCGCCGCGCTGCAATGTAGACAGCATCAATTCCGACATCATGTTGATGGACACGTGGCGCGCGAAGAACTGTTCGAGTACCGCGCCGAACAGATACGGGCTGATGCCCGAGAACGCGGCCTCGTCCACTTGCAGGCCTATGCGTACGCCGCGCCCGTAGACAATGGGCCCCGGCACCGGCAGGCGGTGATGCATGGGCTCGGCAATAACGTGGCGCACGCCCGATATATGCTTGCGCACCACCGGGTCGGCCAGGTTGCCGTAGACATGCAGCATCTCGCGCAGCGTCTGCGCCCCCTGCTCGGCGTCCAGGTCGACCAGGCTCAGGTAGTTCAGGCCCAGGTGGCTGATCAGGTGCCAGGTGGCCGCATTCTCGGCCAATGCCGTATGCGGGCGCGTGGGGCCGTGCAGCACCTTCACCGAGCCCACCGGCGCCGACACGCGCAACGTCAGGTCGGTCTCGGTGCCCAGCGGCAACAACATGGCCAGGTCGCGGTTGGTGCACAGCGTTTCGAGCGTCAGGTGGCGCAACTGGCCCGAGAACGGCGCCTCATGACGATCCACCAGCGACACAAACGCTTCGCTACCTGTATAGCCGGTGCGGGTGCCGTTGCGTTGCGCCTGGTCCGACAGCAGCCGGGGCTCGCGGCGCAGCGAATAGTAAGCGCCGTAGTCATCCGGATCGCTGCCCAGCGTGCCATAGAACGGCCGGAATTCTTGTTCGGGCCGCTCGGCCGACGCATGGCCCAGCACGCGCGTCACGCCGAATACTTCGTAGTCCAACGGGCGCGTGCGGTCCACCACCACATGGTATTCATTGGTGCGCGGCGTTACCGCGATACGGTCGGCGCGCTTGGGGAACAGGTTGATCACCGGCGCACAATGCAACGCCAGGTTTTCGGCCGCTATCGCGCCTTCAAGCTCGGGGGCGGCCGTCGAAAAGAGCAGCGTCAAATCGAACGACCGGGTTTCGCGCCGCGCTCCACCCGGCAACGGCGGCGTGCGCAGGCCGCGTTTGAGGTCGTTCAGGCTGAAAAACAGGTAGCGGCGCGGAAAGGCAAAATACTCCTGCAGCAATCGATAGCCCTGGAATACCCGCGTGTCGGCCGGCAGCAGCGCCTGTTCGTCATCGAAGCCCTCGTGGCGCACGCTGGCGGGCGACAGCTTGTTGATCCAGCTCACCGGCCGGGCACTGTCGTGGCCCAGCACAGCCACGGTGTGGCCCATGATGATTTCCAGCAGCCGCTGCATTTGCAGGTCCTGGCCGGCCAGGTGGAACACCAGCTGGTCCAGGTCCATGTCTTCCAGGCGCACGCCGCCGCACACCTCGATGCGCATGCGCAATGCACTGAGGACA
>DASPIV010000158.1:0-18744 GCA_035628955.1 Bordetella sp. | reverse complement strand
CGGAACGGACCGTAGAAGGCGCTGGCGTACTTGGCCGAGTAGGCCATGATGCGGGTATGGATGTGCTGGTCGGCCTCGAGCGCCTGGCGTATGGCGCCGATGCGGCCGTCCATCATGTCGCTGGGCGCCACGATATCGACTCCGGCGCCGGCTTGTACCAGCGCCTGACGGATCAAGATCTGCACGGTGGGCTCGTTGAGTACATAGCCCTCTTCGTCGATGACGCCGTCCTGGCCATGGCTGGTGTAGGGGTCGAGCGCCACGTCGGTCAGCACCCCCAGTTGGGGAAAACGCTGTTTCAGGGCGGCGACCACACGCGGGATCAAGCCGCCGGGGTTGGCCGCCTCGACGCCGTCGGGCGTCTTGAGCGACGGGTCGATCACCGGGAATAGCGCCATTACCGGAATACCCAGCGCCACGCATTCTTCGGCGGCCGCCAGCAGGGTGTCGGGCGAGTAGCGCACGACCCCGGGCAGCGACGGCACGGCTTGCCGCAGGCCATTGCCTTCGGCCACGAAGACCGGGTAGATCAGGTCGTTGACGGTAAGCGCATGTTCGCGCACCAGGCGGCGGGTGAAGTCGTCGCGGCGCAGCCGGCGCGGGCGCGATACGGGGAAAGCGGGGGAAATGATATGCGGATTCATGGCACTACCTTGGGAGAAATCCAGTTCTCGATGTATTGAGTGGCCTCGGGCAGCCCGATGCGTTCGGTGGCCGAGAACGGCACGGTATGCAGGGCGCCGATATCGGCCAGGTCTTTGCGCACCGCGAAAACGGTGCGTTGGCGCTGCCCGAACGGTAATTTGTCGGCCTTGGTCAGCAGCGCCAGCACCGGGCGGCCGGTGGGGGCGATGAAATCGGCCAGGCGGCGGTCGAGTTCGGTGACACCGCGGCGGATGTCGATGATCAGCACGATGCCCGCCAGCGAAGGCCGGTCGCGCAGGTAGCCGCCCAGGATGTCGGCCCACTTCTCTTTTTCTTTGTGGGCCACCGAGGCATAGCCGTAACCCGGCAGGTCGACCAGGAAACCCAGCGGCTGCTCGGGTTCGAGCGGATCGGGTAATCCGAATAGATTGATCAGCCGCGTGCGGCCGGGTGTCTTGCTGGAGAAGGCCAGCCGGCGCTGGTTACACAGCACATTGATGGCCGAGGATTTGCCGGCGTTGGAGCGGCCCACGAAACAGACTTCGGGCGCACCAGGGGCGGGCAGCTGATCCAGGCGGGCTGCCGAGACATAGAAAGAGGCGCGGTGCAGAAGGGACACAGGAGGGGCCGATACGGTTGGTTGCGAACCCTATTGTATAATCGTGCGTTTGCAACAGTGGTCCCCCTGCATTGCGGCGGCTTTTTTCGCCTGCTTTACGGCGCCGAATGAACGGTGTCGAATTGACGGCGCCAACGGCCCAGGGCGAATGTATGTTCGATCCGGCACGGCATGGGGCAGGCATGGGGCGCCTTGGCGCCTTGATCGAGATCCGATCGTCGAGGTTTTCAATGAAGCGTGTGCTGTCCCGGATGTTGGTAGCAAGCGGGCTGATGCTCGGTGCGTCCGTAATTTCTTCTAGTTTCGCTGCCGAAGGCGCTGCGGGCCCGGCCAAGCCGGACGCCACCAAAGGTGCGCAACTGTATGACCAGGGTGATGCGTCGCGCGGCATTGTGGCCTGTGCGTCCTGTCACGGCGCGGCGGGCAACAGCAGTATTCCCGCCAATCCCAATCTGGCGGCGCAACCCCACGAGTACCTGGTCAAGCAACTGACCGACTTCCAGACCAAGCAAGGCGCCGACAAACCGGTGCGCAACGGTCCTGGCGGCAATCCCACGCCCATGACTGCCATGGCCCAGAACCTGACGCCCGAAGACATGCGCAATGTGGCGCTGTACCTGGCGCAGCAGCCGCTGCAACAGCCGGCCACCGCCGGCCATGAAGACCGGGTCGAACTGGGCCGCACCATCTGGCGCGGTGGCCTGCCCGATCGCGGCGTGCCTGCCTGCGCCGCTTGCCATTTGGCCAACGGTGCCGGCGTGCCTGGCCAGTATCCCCGCCTGGCCGGCCAGTTCCCCTCGTACATCGAAGAGCAATTGAAGCTGTTCCGCAGCGGCGACCGCGCCACCAACGAAGCCATGCACACCATTGCCGACCGTATGTCGGATACGCACATCAGGGCGGTGTCCGACTTCGCGGCGGGCCTGCGCTAGCGCCGGCCTGATCCACGCGCGGCCGGCCCGCGCAGTCAATACTCGCGTCTACCCGGAACCGGATTCCGGGGATGCTGTCAATAAGGGGGGAAGCCGGTAGTGCGGCCCCCCTTTTTTTCATGAACACGACCTCTCAGCCCTCTCGCCCCCTGCGCAGCCTGTCGAGCGACCTTTTCGAGTTGCTAGGCTCGATGCGGTTTGCCGTGAGCCTGCTGATGTTCATTTGCGTGGCCAGCGTGCTGGGCACCGTGCTGGTACAGAATCGGTCATCCAACACCTATATCGATCAATTCGGGCCGTTCTGGTTCGAAGTGTTCGACAAGTTCTCGATCTGGCACGTCTACAACAGCTGGTGGTTCCTGGCGATCATGGGCTTTCTGGTGGTGTCCACCACCCTGTGCCTGATCCGCAACACCCCGAAAATGCTGCGCGATGCCCGCTCTTTTCGCGAACATGTGCGCGCCAGCAGCCTGCGTGCGTTTCCGCATCGGGTCGAGTTCACCGAAACGGCATCCGTCGACGAGGCGGTGGGCGGCATCAAGGGGTTGTTGACCAAGCAGGGCTATGCCGTGCGCGAGCGCCGCGATGGCGATGGCGTGATGCTGGCGGCCAAGAAGGGTAGCGCCAATCGCCTGGGTTACATCTGCGCCCACTCGGCCATGGTGATCATCTGCCTGGGCGGCCTGCTCGATAGCGAACTGGCGGTGCGCCTGCAAGTGCTGCTGGCCGGCAAGCAGCCCATCGTGGAAAACATGCTGATTTCGCAGGTGCCGGCCAGCGGGCGGCTGGGGGTGGCCAACCCCAGTTTCCGTGCCAGCGTGCTGATACCCGAGGGCGGGCAGGCCAGCACGGCGGTGGTCATGGTGGGTGATGGTGCCCTGGTGCAACCCTTGCCGTTCACCATGAAGCTGAAGAAGTTCCTGATCGACTATTACTCCACCGGCATGCCCAGCCGCTTCGCCAGCGAAGTGGAAGTTACCGACCCCGATACCGGCAAAACCTTCGAATCGACCATCGAGGTCAACGAACCGCTGCGCTATAAAGGCGTGACGGTTTACCAGTCCAGCTTCGATGACGGCGGCAGCAGCGTCAGCCTGAAGGGCTATCCGCTGGTAGGCACCTCGGCCACCGCTTTCGAGGTCGACGGTACGGTGGGCAAGCCCGCTGAAATCACCGCGCGCGGAGCCGACGGCGGCGCCCGCAACATGCAGGTCGAGATCACGGCGCTACGGCCCATCAACGTCGAAGACCTGACCAGCGGTACGCCGCGCGGCAACCCTTTGACCCTGGGCGAGCATGTGGCGTCGGTATCTGGCAGTGCTGCCGGCAAGAAGAACGAGAACCTGCGCAATGTAGGGCCCAGTGTCGAATACCGGCTGGTCGACCAGGCCGGCCAGGCCCACGAATTCATGAACTACATGCTGCCGGTCGAGCTCGATGGCGCCGCCGTGTTCCTGGCGGGGGTGCGCAACAGTGCTTCCGAGAGCTTCCGCTATCTGCGTATTCCGGCCGATGCCGACAGTTCGCTGGGCGAGTTCATGCAACTGCGCGCCGCACTGGCCGACCCGGCCGCGCGCCGCGAAGCCGCACGGCGCTTTGCCGAGCGCAACAGCTCGGCGCAGATCGAACGCCAGTCGTTGCAGACGGCGGCCGAGCGGGCCTTGGACACGTTCGCCAAGGGCGGCCTGCAGGCCATTGCCGATTTCCTGCAGGCCAATACGCCGCCCGCCGACCTCGAGCGCGCGGCCGATGTCGTCATCCGCCTGATCGGCGTTTCAATGACCGAACTGCGCGACGTGGCGCGCGAACGCGCGGGCATGCCCCGCCTGCCCGAAGACGGCCCCGAGGCCGAGCGCGCGGCGCAGTGGTCGCGCCTGGCCGTGGCGGCGCTTTCCGACCTGAACGTCTATCCGGCACCGGTGTTCCTGGCGCTTGCCGACTTCAATCACGTGCAGGCCAGCGTATTCCAGGTCAGCCGCACGCCCGGCAAGACAGCGGTGTACATCGGCTGCCTGCTGCTGGTGCTGGGCGTGTTTTCGATGTTCTATATCCGTGACCGGCGCGTATGGGTCTGGATCAAGCCCGCCGCCGGCGGGGGTAGCGACGTCCAGGCCGCAATGACTTCGCAGAAGCGTACACTGGACTTCAACCACGAATTCGACCGCTTCAAACAGGCGTTGCTGCGCCGGAACAGGTCCTGAGGTTTTTTCATGTCTGTGAGTACTTCCTCCCATTCGTCCGACGCCTTGTGGCGCACGGATTTGTCGCCCACCGGCGACGCTCGCGCGCAGCGCGGCAGGCCCGACTGGACCGACCTGGCTTTCTTCCTGCTGCTGGCCGTGGGTGCCGGCTATGCCCTGACCGGCTACGGCAGCGCCATGGATTACTACGAGAAGATCATCCTGGGCGGCACGGTGTTCGTGCTGACCTGGCTGGGCTGGCTGTGGCGGCCGCTGCGGCGCCTGATGATTGCCTGCGCCCTGGCTGCCGGCCTGGCCTTGCTGCTGTACCAGAACGACCTTGGGCGTGCCGAGCAGGTGTTTTTCCTGAAGTACCTGTTCTCGTCGCAGTCGGCCATTTTGTGGATGAGCGCGCTGTTCATCCTGGCCACGGCCTGTTACTGGATCGGCATTTTCAGCCCGACCGCCGCTTGGCTGGGTACGGCCCTGACCTGGGGTGCGGTCTTCGCTGGCTTGACCGGCATGCTGGTGCGCTGGCGCGAAGGGCACCTGATGGGCCCCGACCTGGGCCATATCCCGGTCAGCAACCTGTACGAAGTATTCGTGCTGTTCTCGCTGATTACCGCGCTGTTCTACCTGTATTACGAACGTAAATATGCCACCCGGGCGCTGGGTGGCTTTGTATTGCTGGTGATCTCGTCGGCCACGGTGTTCCTGCTGTGGTACGCCTTCACGCGTGATGCGGGCCAGATCCAGCCCCTGGTGCCGGCCCTGAAAAGCTGGTGGATGAAGCTGCATGTACCGGCCAATTTCATCGGTTACGGCACATTCTCGCTATCGGCCATGGTGGGCTTTGCGTACCTGGTCAAGCAGCATGGCACCACGACCTCGTGGGCCAAGCTGGCCCCGCTGTTCGTGCTGGGCGTGCTGCTGTGCGTCGAGCCCATGGTATTTCGCACCGACGGGCTGTCGGCCACCTGGATGATTTACTTCGGCGTGGGCGTGGTTATCGTGGGCGGCATCCTGCTCGGCCGCCGCCGTATTGCCCAGGCGCTGCCGTCGCTGGAAGTGCTGGACGACATCATGTACCGGGCCATTGCCATCGGCTTCGCGTTTTTCACGGTGGCGACCATCCTGGGCGCGCTGTGGGCCGCCGATGCCTGGGGCGCCTATTGGCAGTGGGATCCCAAGGAAACGTGGGCCTTGATCGTGTGGCTGAACTATGCCGCGTGGCTGCACATGCGCCTGATGAAGGGCCTGCGCGGCCACCTGGCAGCCTATTGGGCCCTGGTGGGCCTGCTGATTACCGGTTTCGCCTTCCTGGGCGTGAACATGTTCCTGTCGGGCTTGCACTCATACGGGGAACTGTAGGCACGGGACGGTGGCACGCGGACGGGTCTGGCACCGGGCTGGGCATGGCGGCCCGGTTTCAGGGCAGCGTTGATTCGCCGCGCAGCAGGTCGTCCAGGGTTTCGCGCTGGCGCACGATGTAATGTCGGTTGCCGTCGACCATGACCTCGGCCGCGCGTGCGCGGGTGTTGTAGTTGCTGGCCATGACCATGGCGTAGGCGCCGGCCGACTCCAGCGCCAGCACGTCGCCGGCCTGCAGCGGCAGTTTGCGCTGGCGAGCCAGCCAATCGGCGCTTTCGCACACCGGGCCGACAATATCGTACTCAGTGGCCGCGCCATCGCGCGGCGCCACCGGCTGCACCCCGTGATAGGCATCGTATAGCGCCGGACGCAGCAGATCGTTCATGGCGGCATCGACAATGGCGAAATTGCGCGCCTGCGCATGCTTGAGGTACTGCACGGTGGTGAGCAGCACGCCGGCATTGCCCACCAGCGAGCGGCCGGGTTCCAGGACCAGGTGCAGGCGTGCCAGGCCGCGTGCCTGCATGCGCTCGAATACCTGGTCGAGCAGCGCCTTGGGCGAAGGCGGGATCTCGTCGGTATAACGGATGCCCAGGCCGCCCCCCAGATCCAGGTGCTGGATGGCAATACCCGCGGCGTCGAGTTGCTGGATCAGGTCCAGCAGCTTTTCGAGTGCGTCGAAATAAGGGCTGATGTCGGTAAGCTGCGAGCCGATATGGCAGTCGACGCCCACGACTTCCAGCCCCGGCAGCGAGGCGGCGGTGCGGTAGGCCTGAAGCGCCGATTCGATGGCGATACCGAACTTGTTTTCTTTCAGGCCGGTGGATATGTACGGGTGGGTTTGCGCGTCGACATCGGGATTGACGCGCAGCGACACGCGCGCGCGTTGGCCCATGGACTGCGCCACATCGGACAGGCATTGCAGTTCGGCCTGGGATTCGACGTTGAAGCACTTTACGCCGGCTTGCAGGGCGGCGCGCATTTCCCAGACCTGCTTGCCCACGCCCGAGAACACGATCTTGGCCGGATCGCCGCCGGCGGCCAGCACACGCTTGAGCTCACCGCCCGACACGATGTCGAACCCGGCGCCCAGGCGGGCGAATTCTTTCAGCACGGCCAGGTTGGAATTGGCCTTCATGCCATAGCAGACCAGCACGGGACGTTCGCCGATAGCGCTACTGTACGAATGCCAGGCCTGGGCCAGCGCGGCGCGCGAATACACGTACAGCGGGGTGCCCAACTGGCTGGCCAGGGCGTCGAGCGCCACGCCTTCGGCGTGCAGGATACCGTTCTGGTAATGGAAATGCGGATGGCCGGCCAGGCCAGGCCGCGTGGAATTCGGGGAAGTCATGGAAGCGAGTCGGGGGCGGGGATATAGGGCGGCTCGGATTGCTCGGGCTCGGTCTGGCCGGGTTGAGGCGGCAGGTAAAGTGGGCCCTTGAAGCCGCAGGCGGCGACCAGGCCGGTCGCGGCAAGCGTGGCTACAATGCGTAAAACCATGCGGCTGCGTGCCAAATGGAACACTCGAAACTCCGTAATTCTTGCAGGTTCGATTATGACTGAAACCGAATTCCTTGCGTTGGTCGACCAAATACTAGACAGCATCGAAAGCCAGGCCGACGACTGGATGGCTTCGCAGGACGTCGACATCGAGGCCAGCCGTAGCGGCAACGTGCTGACGCTGGTGTTCGAAGACGGCACCCACGTGGTCGTGAACAGCCAGGCCGCCATGCAAGAGATCTGGGTTGCCGCCCGTAGCGGAGGCTTTCACTACCGCTACGACGGCCAGCACTGGAACGATACCCGGGGCGGGCCGCCGCTGCCCGACGCACTATCGCAGATTTGTTCCGAGGCGGCCGGCGTGCCGGTGTCCGTGCGGCTGTAGGGCCAGGGGCCTGCCCTGGCCGCCCGGCACCCCGCGGCACAGGGTCAGAACGGAATTTTCTGCGACCAGGGTGTCTGTTTGCTGGGATTCAGGTCGGGCGACACGCGGATGCTGTTGTCGCCGCCCCCCACCAGGTCGTTCAGGAACTCGCCCAGCTGATCGGTTTCGGGAGCGGTGGGTTCAGACAGCCCAAGCCGCGCCACCGCCTGCCCAGGCGGGAATTCCGAGAAATAGAAATCGCCGCGATCGACCAGCAGGCCGTCGGGGCGCGGGCGTTCTTTCTGCTCGGGTACGCCCTTGAGCATATCCGTCATGTAGTCCAGCCAGATCGGCATGGCCACGCCGCCGCCGGTTTCGCGTGAGCCCAGCGACTTGGGCTGGTCGAAGCCCATCCAGGCGGTAGCCACCAGGCTGGGCGTATAGCCCGAGAACCAGGCATCGACCGATTCGTTGGTGGTGCCCGTCTTGCCCGCGATGTCCGAACGCTTGAGCGTAGCGCGTGCGCGCGCCGCGGTGCCGCTGGTGGCCACGCCGCGCAGCATGTCGTCCATGACGTAGGCGGTGCGCGGGTCGATGGCGCGGGCCGCGGCATCACCGGCCACGATAGGCTTGGACTGCATCAGCACTTTGCCGCTGCTGTCGGTGACGCGCTCGATCAGGTAAGGCGCAATACGGTAGCCACCGTTGGCAAACACCGAGAAAGCGCCCGCCAGCTGCAGGGGGGTGACCGAGCCTGCGCCCAATGCCAGCGGCAGCACCGCCGGCTGGCGCGCCTTGTCGAAGCCGAAACGCGTCAGATAGTCTTGCGCATACTGCGGGCCGATGGCCTGCAAGATGCGGATCGACACCATGTTCTTGGACTTGTACAGCCCCTGGCGCATGGTCAGCATGGGCTCGTAGACGTTGCCGTAGTTCTTGGGGTGCCAGGCTTTGGAACCGGTCTGTGCGGCGGTCAGCTCGAACGGCTGGTCGGATATTTGCGTGGCGGGGGTCAGGCCGCGTTCGAGCGAAGCCGCGTAGATGAACGGCTTGATGTTGGAACCGGGCTGGCGCCAGGCCTGCGTGACGCGGTTGAACTTGCCGCGGTAAAAGTCGAATCCGCCCACCATGGCGCGGATCGCGCCATCTTGCGGCGACAGCGATACGAATGCTGCCTGCACCGCAGGCATGTTGATCACTTCCCAGCCGTCGCCATATTTGTGGATGTACACGACCGAACCGCGCTGCAGGCGCCGTTCGGCCGGGGCCTTGCTGCCCAGCGAGCGAGCCACCACCGCCAATACCTTTTTGTCGTCGATGGTGATGATTTCGTTGGCGCTGCGCGCCACTTTGATTTCGGTCGGGCTGGCCGACAGCACCACGGCCGTCAGCAGGTCGTCGCTGTCGGGGTACTTCTCGAACACGCCGTCCAGGTAGTCGTCCAGGGCCTGGGGGTTGCTTTCGATGCCCTCGGCCATGTCCAACTGTTCTTCCGGGCCGGGGTATATGGCGCGGCGCGTGTATTGCAGCACGCCGTCGCGTACCGCGCGATAGGCTGATTCCTGGTCTTTCGAGCGTACCGTGGTGTAGATGTTGATGCCCCGCGAGTACAGATCGTCTTGATAGATGCCGTAGAGCAGCTGGCGCGCGAGTTCGGCCACATACTCGCCATGAATGGCGTATCCGCCGGCCGGCGTACCTTCGGCGGCCTTCATCACGATGGGTTGCGCCTTGGCTTGCTGGTATTCGCTGTCGGTCAGGTAGCCCAGCGAATGCATGCGTCCCAGCACGTAATGCTGACGCAGTTCGGCGCGCGGACGGTTGGCGATGGGATTGAATCGCGACGGCGCCTTGGGAATGCCCGCCAGCATGGCGGCCTCGGCCGCCGTGACCTGCGACACGGGCTTGCCGAAATAGGTGCGCGAGGCGGCCGCGAAGCCGTAGGCGCGGTGGCCCAGGTAGATCTGGTTCATGTAGAGCTCAAGGATCTGGTCCTTGGTGAGCTCGGATTCGATCTTGAAGGTCAGCAGCAGTTCGTAGAACTTGCGCGAGTAGGTCTTTTCGGACGACAGGTAGAAATTGCGTGCCACCTGCATGGTGATGGTGCTGGCGCCCTGCGACTTCGACATGCTGAGCAGGTTGGCCAGGCCGGCGCGCACCACGCCCGCCCAATCGATGCCGCCGTGCTGGTAGAAGCGGTCATCTTCGGCGGCCAGCACGGCCGATTTCATGACATCGGGAAATTCATTGAAGCGCAGCACGTTGCGGCGTTCTTCGCCGAACTCGCCGATCAGGACGTGGTCGCTGGTGTAGACGCGCAGCGGCACCCGTGGCCGGTAGTCGGTCATGGCGTGCAGGTCCGGCAGGTTGGGCCAGGCCAGCGCCAGCGCCATGCCGCCCAGCAAGACGCCACACAAGGCCAGGCCACCAAAGAAAATGCCCATCTTCACGAAAAACCGCAAAATGGGCGATCCGCTCTTGGGAGGGGGGGCTTTTTTGGAAGAATTCTGCGACTTGCTCATCGCGGCGATTTTACGGGCATCTGTAGACACGCTTGGCCGTCGCTACCGGGTTTCTGTAACAAATTTGTTCAGTGTGGTAAGCGGGCAACTGGCTGGCGATGGGATAATGCAGGCATGAGTGTATTGGCCAATACCGATTCAACCGCCGGCGCGGATCCTGCCGAGAGCCCCTGCGCGGCGGCCGAAGCAGGCCCGCGCGTATCCCTGCCGCACGACCTGCCCATTTTCCTGGTAGGCATGATGGGGGCAGGCAAAACCACCATTGGGCGCGGGCTGGCGCGCGCGCTGGGGCGTGAATTCATTGACCTGGATCACGAACTGGAAGCGCGCTGCGGCGTGCGGGTGCCCGTAATCTTTGAAATCGAAGGCGAAGGCGGTTTTCGCAAGCGCGAGGCCGCCGCGCTGGACCATTGCACCCAGAGACGCGGCATCGTGCTGGCGACGGGGGGCGGGGCCGTGCTGGCCCCCGAAAACCGCTTGCTGCTGCGCGAACGCGGCGTGGTGGTGTACCTGCGCGCCAGTGTCGACGAACTGTTCCGGCGCACCAGCCGCGACCGCAATCGTCCGCTGCTGGCCAACCCCGATCCACGCGGCACGCTGTGCGACTTGATGACCAAGCGCGAACCGCTGTACGAAGAAGTGGCCGACCTGGTGGTCGAAACCGGCACCATGCCGGTCTCGCACCTGGTGAAATCGCTGCTGCCGCTGCTGCAAGCCTACGAGAAGAATCCATGACCGTTGTTGAAGTCGATACCCCGGGCGGCCGCTATCCCATCCATATCGGCCCGGGCCGCCTGGATTCGCTGGACCAATCCATTCCGGCCGATGCCACGGCCATTGCGGTGGTCACCAATCCGACCGTGGCGGCCCTGTACGCCGAGCGCGTCGAAGCGGCCCTGGCGCGTACGGGCCGCCGCTTACTGCGTATCGAACTGCCCGACGGCGAAGCCCATAAAGACTGGCCGACCCTGAACCTGATTTTCGACGCATTGCTTGCGCATCGCCTGGATCGCCGCGCCGTGTTGGTGGCGCTGGGCGGCGGGGTGATCGGCGACATGGCCGGTTTCGCCGCCGCCGTCTATATGCGCGGCATCCGCTTCGTGCAAGTGCCCACCACGCTGCTGGCGCAGGTGGATTCGTCGGTGGGCGGCAAGACGGCAGTGAATCATCCGCTGGGCAAGAACATGGTGGGTGCCTTCTATCAGCCGGTGGCCGTCGAGATCGACACCGATGTGCTGGGCACCTTGCCGGCGCGCGAAGTGTCGGCGGGGCTGGCCGAGGTGATCAAATATGGCCTGATCCTGGATGCCGATTTCTGGGGCTGGTGCGAAACCAATGCCGCCGCCCTGCGCGCGCTGGACCCGGCCGCATTGGCCCATGCCATTCGGCGTTCGTGCGAACTGAAGGCGCAAGTGGTGGGCAAGGACGAACGCGAATCCGGCCTGCGCGCCATTCTCAATCTGGGCCACACATTCGGCCATGCCATCGAATCGGGCCTGGGCTATGGCGAATGGCTGCACGGCGAGGCCGTGGGTTGCGGCATGGTGCAGGCGGCTGAATTGTCGGCCGACGTGGCGGGTTTCCCGCGTGCCGACGTGGCGCGCGTGCGCGGCCTGGTGCATGCCATCGGCTGCCCCACGGTGGCGCCCGACCTGGGGGCCGACCGTTGGCTGGCATTGATGCAGGTGGACAAGAAAACCGAGGGCGGCGAGATCCGCTTCGTGTTGATGCCGCGCATAGGCCAGGCGGTGACACGGCCCGCGCCGTTGGATGCCGTGCGCAGCGTATTGGCGCGCACGGTGCAATAACCGGGAAGGGACGATGCCGATGACCGAACTGGCCCGCTACGCATCCGATCCCTCTGTAACGCGCGGGCGTCGGCACGCCGAACCTGCCCCGCAGAATCGCACCGAGTTCCAGCGCGACCGCGATCGCATCATCCATTGCACGGCCTTCCGGCGGCTGGAATACAAGACGCAGGTGTTCGTCAACCACGAAGGCGACCTGTTCCGCACGCGCCTGACCCACAGCCTGGAAGTAGCGCAAATCGCCCGTACGCTGGCGCGCAGCCTGCGGCTGTCGGAAGACCTGACCGAAGCCATCGCCCTGGCGCACGATCTGGGCCACACGCCCTTTGGCCATGCCGGGCAAGACGAACTGAATGCCTGCATGCGAGAACTGGCGCCGCAGGCAGGCGGCTTCGAGCACAATCTGCAAAGCCTGCGCGTGGTCGATGAACTGGAAGAGCGCTATGCCGATTTCAGCGGCCTGAATTTGTGCTTCGAGACCCGCGAGGGCATCCTGAAGCATTGCTCGGCGGCGCATGCACGCCAGCTGGGCGACGTGGGCGAACGCTTCCTGAACCGCACGCAGCCTTCGCTGGAGGCCCAGTTGGCCAACCTGGCCGACGAAATCGCCTACAACAACCACGATATCGACGATGGCCTGCGTTCGGGCCTGATTACCCTGGAACAGATGCAGGATGTGGGCATCTTCGCGCGCCATTACGCCGACGTGGCGGAACGCTATCCGCAACTGGCGGCGCGGCGCGCCATCGCCGAAACGGTGCGGCGCATGATCAATACGCTGATCATGGACCTGACGGCCACTTCGCTGGCACGCATTGCCGATACGGGTCCAGCCGATGTCGACGCGGTGCGCCGCGCGCCGCCGCTGGCTGGTTTTTCAGATAGTGTGCGCCGCGAAGCCGACGAACTGAAACGGTTCCTGTTCGACAACCTGTACCGGCATTACCGCGTGCTGCGCATGACGACCAAAGCGCGCCGCATCGTGCGCGACCTGTTCCAGGCTTTCCTGGCCGATTCGCGCTTGCTGCCGCCGGATCACCGGCGCGAGGCCCCGCAGGAGCAGGCCCGTGCCATTGCCGACTACATCGCCGGCATGACCGACCGCTACGCGATTCGCGAGCACAAGCGCTTGTTCGAAATGGGCTGAGCCAGCGCCAGGTGTCTGGTTCCCGCCAAGGCGCCAGACACCGCTGACCCCAGGCACAGGGAACAACGGATCAGCGATGCGTACGATAGGGCTCGTCTTCCGGTATGAACACGCCTTCGGCGCGCGCGTCGCGTGTCCACTCTTGCATGGCGGGCAGGGCCAGCACGGCATCCATGTATTCGCGCACCGCGCCGGCCGCCGGCACACCGTAGGTGACGAAGCGCGACACGACGGGTGCGTAGAACGCGTCCGCGATCGAGAATGCGCCGAACAAGAACGGGCCGCCCCGGCCGAATTCGGCGCGCGTATCGTGCCAGATGGCCTGTACGCGCGATACGTCGCCTTGTGCCGCCGAGATATCGATGCCCGGCAGGTGCGCTTCGATATTCATGGGCATGGCTTGGCGCAGTTGGCCGAAGCCGCTGTGCATTTGCGCGGCCAGTGACCGGGCGCGCGCGCGCGCTTGCGGATCGGCTGGCCACAAGCCCGCCTGGGGATGCTGTTCGGCCGCATATTCGCAAATGGCCAGCGAGTCCCAGATGGCGAATTCATCGTCGAGCAGCACGGGCACCAGGCCCGCCGGAGTCAGGGTATCCAGGCGCTGCGTGAACTCGGGGGTGAACAGGCCAAGTTTCTGTTCCTGGAACGCGATGCCGGCTGCACGCAAAGCCAGCCACGGGCGCAGGGACCAGGACGAATAGTTCTTGTTGCCGATGATGAGCGTATACATGGCGATAGAGGGGTGGCCTCAGGGGTCGAAGGGCAATGGGAGGGCTGGCAAATACGTGGCAATACTCTGACCTGGCAATACTCTGGAACAGCCGGGATGATTCCAGTCTACCGCTAATTGTTGCGTTGCAACACCCGACCCAGGTAATGCCCAGTATGGCTTTGCGGGTTGGCCGCGACCTCTTCGGGGGTGCCGGTGGCCACTACGTAACCGCCGCCGTCGCCGCCTTCGGGCCCCATGTCCACCAGCCAGTCGGCGGTCTTGATGACGTCGAGGTTGTGCTCGATGACCAGCACCGTATTGCCGCTGTCGACCAGTTGGTTCAATACCTGCAGCAGCATTTCAATATCGCGGAAATGCAGGCCGGTGGTGGGCTCGTCCAGGATGTACAGGGTGCGCCCCGTGCTGCGGCGTGACAGTTCCTGCGACAGCTTCACCCGCTGGGCCTCGCCGCCGGACAGCGTGGTGGCGCTTTGCCCCAGGCGGATATACGACAGGCCGACATCGATCAGGGTATGCAGCTTGCGCGCGATGGCGGGTACCGATTCGAAGTATTCCAGCGCCTGCTCGACGGTAAGGTCGAGCACTTCGCTGACATTGCGGCCCCGATAGCGGATTTCCAGGGTTTCGCGGTTGTAGCGCTTGCCGTGGCATACGTCGCAAGGCACGTACATGTCGGGCAGGAAATGCATTTCGACCTTGACCACGCCGTCGCCCTGGCAGGCCTCGCAGCGTCCGCCCTTGACGTTGAAGCTGAAGCGTCCCGGATCGTAGCCGCGCGTGCGCGATTCGGGCACGCCGGCGAACAGTTCGCGTATGGGCGTGAACAGGCCGGTGTAGGTGGCCGGGTTGCTGCGCGGCGTGCGGCCGATGGGGCTTTGGTCGACGCTGATGATCTTGTCGAAGTGCTCCAGCCCGCTGATCGATACATAGGGCGCGGGTTCGCTCTGGGCATGGTGCAACTGGCGCGATACCGCCACGGCCAGCGTGTCGTTGACCAATGTGGACTTGCCCGAGCCGGACACGCCGGTCACGCATACCAGCCGCCCGGCCGGAATGCGCAGGTCTACGGTTTTCAGGTTGTTGCCGCTGGCGCCTTCCAGCACCAGCCACGGCTGCTCGTCGGTAACGGCGCGTCGCTTGGGTACGGCAATAGCGCGCCGGCCGCTCAGGTACTGGCCGGTCAGCGAGGCCGGGTCGTCCTGCACGGCTTCGGGCGTACCTTGCGCCACGACCTGGCCGCCGTGCTCGCCCGCGCCCGGGCCCATGTCGACGACCCAATCGGCCAGCCGGATCATGTCTTCGTCGTGTTCGACCACGATGACGCTGTTGCCCAGGTCGCGCAGGTGCTGCAGCGTGCCGATCAGGCGGTCGTTGTCGCGCTGGTGCAAGCCGATGGAGGGCTCGTCCAGTACGTACATCACTCCGGTCAGGCCCGAGCCGATCTGGCTGGCCAGCCGGATGCGCTGCGCCTCGCCGCCCGAGATAGTGTCGGCGCTGCGGTCCAGCGACAGGTAATTCAGGCCTACGTTGTTCAGGAACGTCAGGCGCGCCTCGATTTCGCGCACGATGCGCTGGGCGATTTCCTGCTTGGAGCCGGTCAGGGTCAGCGCGCGAAACCAGGCCAGGCAGTCCGACAGCGGCATGGCCTCGACTTCGTAGATGGCCTGGCCGTGCCGTTCGCCTTGGCGCGGGTCGTCGCCGATAAGCACATGGCGGGCTTCGGCCCGCAGCCGCGAGCCGCCGCAATCGGGGCAGGTCTTGATGTTGCGGTACTTGCCCAGTTCTTCGCGCACGGTCGCCGAATCGGTTTCGCGCCAGCGGCGTTCCAGGTTGGGGATGACACCCTCGAAAGTGTGCCGCTTTACCGTGCTGCGGCCTTTCTCGTTCAGGTACAGGAAGGCGATTTCTTCGTCGCCCGAACCGTACAGCACCTTGTCGCGGACATCTTCGGGCAGGTCTTCGAACGGTGTCTCGATATCGAATTCGTAATGCGCCGCCAGGCTGGTCAGCAGCGAATGCGTGAAAGCGTTGCGGCGGTCCCAGCCGCGTATGGCACCGGCGGCCAGGTTGAGTTCCGGGAAGGCCACGACCCGCTTCGGATCGAAGAAGCCCACCTGGCCTATGCCGTCGCAGGTGGGACAGGCGCCCATGGGGTTGTTGAAGCTGAACAGCCTGGGCTCGAGTTCGGGCAGGCTGTGGCTGCAGACGGGGCAGGCGTAGCGGCTGGAAAATACCTGTTCGCGGCCGCTGTCCATGTCCAGCGCCACGGTGCGGCCGTCGGCCAGCTGCATGGCGGTTTCGAAGCTTTCGGCCAGGCGCTGCTTGCTTTCGGGCTTGATGCGCAGGCGGTCGACCACCACGTCGATGTCGTGTTTCTCGCTTTTCTTCAGTGGGGCCATCTCGCTGATTTCCAGCATCTGGCCGTCGACACGCAGCCTTACGTAGCCTTGGGCCTGCAGGCTGGCGCATTCGTCTTCGTAGCTGCCCTTGCGGGCGCGTGCGATGGGCGCCAGCACCGCCAGCCGGGTGTCGGCCGGCCAGGCCAGCACGGCATCGACCATCTGGCTGACGCTTTGTGCCTGCAGGGGCAGGCCATGGTCGGGGCAATAAGGGGTACCCACCCGGGCGTACAGCAGCCGCAGGTAATCGTGGATTTCGGTGATCGTGCCCACGGTGGACCGGGGGTTATGCCCGGCGGCCTTCTGCTCGATGGAAATCGCCGGCGACAGGCCTTCGATCAGGTCGACATCGGGCTTGTCCATCAGTTGCAGAAACTGGCGGGCGTAGGCCGACAGGCTTTCCACGTAGCGGCGCTGCCCCTCGGCGTACAGGGTATCGAACGCCAGCGACGATTTGCCCGAGCCGGACAGGCCCGTAACCACGATCAGCTTGTGGCGGGGCAGGTCGAGCGAGACGTTCTTTAGGTTGTGGGTGCGAGCACCCCGAATGCGTATCGCGTCCATTGGGCAATTCAGCGAATTCAAAGGCCAACTTGGTACTATAGCGCGCCGAGTCCTTTCCCGTATAAGGCTCTGACCTGACTACTTCTGCATGCCGGCTGATACAAAACTGAAATTGACTCCGTCCGAACGGCGTGCCAGCGTCGCGCTGGCGGGCCTGTTCGCCTGCCGGATGCTGGGCCTGTTCCTGCTGTTGCCGGTGTTTGCCGTGGCGGCAAGCGGGCTGCCCGGCGGCAACGATCCGGTGCGAGTCGGGCTGGCCCTGGGCATGTACGGGCTGACCCAGGCTTTCATGCAGATTCCCTTCGGCCTGGCGTCCGACCGCTGGGGGCGCCGCCCCGTGGTCATCGCCGGCCTGCTGCTGTTCATCGTGGGCAGCGTGGTGTGCGCCCTGGCGCAAGACGTGTTCTGGATCACCATAGGCCGCGCCATCCAGGGCGCAGGCGCGATTTCGGCGGCCGTGACGGCCTGGCTGGCCGACGCCACCCGCGACGCCGTGCGTACCCGCGCCATGGCCATGGTGGGGGCCTCGATCGGCCTGTCGTTCGCTGTGTCGCTGGTGCTGGCGCCCGTATTGGTGGGCTGGTGGGGCTTGTCGGGCTTGTTCTGGACGATTGCCTGCCTGGGTGTGGCCAGCCTGGCGGTGGCCCGCTGGGTGGTGCCCGTGGTGCCCCGCAGCGACGCGCGCAGCATGAATGTGAAGCCGCGCCAGGTGCTGGCGCACACCGACCTGCTGCGCCTGAATTTTGGGGTGTTCGTCCTGCACTGTACCCAAGTGGCGCTGTTCGTGGTGGTGCCGACCCTGCTGGCGCATGCGGGCGACCTGGCTGCGCAAGACCTATGGAAGGTCTACCTGCCCATCATCGTGGTGTCGTTCGTGCTGATGGTGCCGGTGATCTTCGTGGCCGAGCGGCATCGCGCCCATCGCGGCGCGCTGCGCGCCTCGGTGGCCGGCCTGGCCGTGGTATGTGCCCTGCTGCCCGCCGCCAGCCACGGTTTCACCACCCTGGCCATCGCCATGACGGCATTCTTCGTGGTGTTCAATATTCTGGAAGCCCTGCAGCCCTCGCTGGTGTCGCGCGTGGCGCCGGCCCAGTACAAGGGCCTGGCCCTGGGCTTCTATAACACCGCCCAGGCCGCCGGCCTGTTCTGCGGCGGCGCGCTGGGCGGGTGGCTGGCCGCCTCTGCCGGCGCCAATGCAGTGTTCCTGGGGGCGGCCGCCCTGGCCGCCATCTGGCTGGCGGTGACCTGGGCGTTGAAGCCGCTGCCGTAGAAGCCCGTGCGGGTGGCCGGCATGGCGTACAGATCCGCCGATGCCGCCACGTGCAAAGTAGAAGAGCGTCAGAGATCGAGCACGAGCATCGGTGTTTTTGCCCGCGAGCAGCACGGCGTGAACTGTTCGTTGCCGGCCTGCTCCTGCGGTGACAGGAACAGGTCGCGGTGATCCGGTTCCCCTTCGAGCACTCGTGTCAGGCACGTGCCGCAGATACCTTGCTCGCAAGCCACCGGCACGTCCACGCCTATCTTGGCGAGCGCCTGCGTCACTGAGCAGCCGGCAGGTACTTCCACGATTTGGCCGGAGCTTGCCAGCTTCACCGAGAACGCGTCAGCGTCGCCCGCCGGCATGGCGTCGGCGGCGAAGAACTCGTAATGCAGGCGGTCCTGCGGCCAATCGCGCTCGCGTGCGGCCTTCAGCACCGCATCCATAAACCCTTTGGGGCCGCATACATACAAATGCCTGCCGGCCGCCGGCGTGCACACCGAGGCCAGATCCAGTTCTTGCCCGGGTGCACCGTCGTCCAGGTGAAAATGCACGCGATCTGCGTAAGCTACCTCGCTGAGCTGTTTGCGGAAAGCCATGCGCTCGAGCGAGCGCGCGCAGTAGTGCAATTCAAATTTGGCGCCGATGGCGGTTAATCGTTGCGCCATACACAGCAGCGGGGTGATTCCGATGCCGCCCGCC
>DASPIV010000157.1:0-9365 GCA_035628955.1 Bordetella sp. | reverse complement strand
CGTTCCAGGTGGCCCCATTGCGGCTGCATTACCGAGGCAAGCAGCCGATTGCCCGACGCGTCGTAGATGGCATGGTGCAATTGCGTATCGGCGGCGATCAGGGCCGGCATGCGGCCGCGCCGCAGGGCCGCCATGCCGCGCTCGATCAGCGCGGCGGGCAGCGGCGGTGTAGCGCCGGCCGCCACGCGCCGGGCGGCAAGCCGAGCCGCCAGCGCATCGACCTCGGCGCGCAACTGATAGAACTCGGCAACCAATTGCGGATCGAGCGGCGCCACCTGCAATGTGCCGCGCCCGTCGGCCCGTATGGCGAGCCCATCGCGTTCCAGGTGGGCCAGGGCCTGCAGCACAGGCTGGCGTGAAATGCCGAAGCGCGCGGCGAGTTCTTCCTGGCCCAGCCTGAGGCCGGGGGCAAGCTGCCCCCCAATGACGGCTTCCCGCAATTGCGTATATACCGTGTGGGCCAGGTCGTTCGCG
Organism: Bordetella sp.; assembly: GCA_035628955.1. Taxonomy (GTDB): domain Bacteria; phylum Pseudomonadota; class Gammaproteobacteria; order Burkholderiales; family Burkholderiaceae_B; genus Bordetella_A. The sequence continues at coordinate 8,891 of DASPIV010000157.1, read as the reverse complement.
GCGGGCAAGGGTTTGAGCATGGCGGGTTCCGTGGATTCAGTATTCAGAATACAGAAATCCACGGTGATGTCACGCTGCAGCGCCGCATGGCCGCTAGCGGTCCGCCGTGTATAGCTCGCCGGCCAGCACGCTGCGCCAGTTTGCCCAGGTCAGCCGCGGCTGCTCGGTGGCCTGGCGGTTATAGGGGGTGTCGTAGACAATGTGTCGCCAGCTGGGCCGCACGGCGCCTTGGATTAGCGGCTTGTCATCGATGAGCAGGTCGCCGCGCACCAGCGTCTTGTCGCGGGTCAGTACCAGCCGCTCGGTGGCCGAACGGCCCAGGTGGCGTTCGACCCACAGGTATTTTTCGGCCACGCAATTCTCGAATTGCAGCAGGGGCGACGTGCAAATGCGCACGTCCAGGCCCAGCGCCAGCAGCTCGCGGTAAGCCTCGATCGCGCCCGGCACGGGCGGCAGGTCGCGGATGAATCCCGGCGCGGTATAGATGGCTTCGGCGCGGGCGCGCAGTTCAGGCGGGTAGTCGTCCAGGATGCGGAACGCGCGGCGGCTTTCGTAGGGTACCGGGGCGATGCCGGGGTGCCGCGTCCGCCATGCATCCAGGAATGCGTGTTCGAAGTCGGCCAGAACGCCGTCTTGATCGAGCAGGATCAACATGATGTGCGCAGGGCGGGAGGCGGGTCCCGATTGTGCCACGCGCGCCGCGTGCGCGGTCAGCCTTCGGAACGGGCCAGTACCTGATAGTGGGCGGTGCCTTCGCGGGGGCGCGACTGCACCAGCACGTAGCGGTGGTAACGCCACTGCACCGGCGGAGGCGCGGGCGGCGCGTCGTGCGGGTGGGCGGCGCGCCGCAGCAGGGTGACATGTGGCCTGAACACTTGCGCGGGCCGTTGCCAGCCCAGCGGTTCCAGCCAATCCCATAGCGCATCATGCGCTTGTTGCAGTGCCGGGGCCACGTGTCCGGGGCCTGCCCAGACGATGCCCTGGCGCTCGAACACGCCGTAGCGGTCCAGGGTGATGCGGCCCGGCACGGCGCGTTGCCGCGTAGTGGCCGCCACCAGATCGGCTACCCGGTCAGCGTCGACTGCGCCCAAAAATGCCAAAGTCAGGTGCAAGGTGGCGGGTTGCATGGCGCGCCCGCCGCAGGCGGCCTGGGCTTGTGCGGCCCAGTTTGCCAGCGTGGCGGCCAGTGCGGGCCCAGGCCATAACGCGAAGAACAGCCTGGCGCGGGCCGGGGCGCCCGCAGCGACAGGCGCAACGAAACGGGAAGAGGCGGGCATGACGCCACATTATGGCCCACTCCAGGAACACGGGCGAGGGGTTGGCGCCCCCCGCCCTAGGCATCAACGCTGCGCCAGCGACGCCGGCAGCGGGGTGTCCCAACCGCCGCCCAATGCGCGCACCAGGTTCACGGCCGACCGGGCGCGTTCGCCATCCAGTTGTACCGCCACACGCTGCTGCGCCAGCACCGTGCGGTCGGCCTCGATCACATCCAGATAGCTGATCGAGCCTTCGCGGTATTGCGTCAGCGAAATGTGCGCGGCGCGCTGCGAGGCCTGCAGGGCCGAGTCGTGCACCGTGGTCTGGGTGGACAGAATGCGCAGGTTGGCCAGGTTGTCTTCCACTTCGCGGAACGCAGTCAAGACCGTTTGCCGGTAATTGGCCACGTCTTCTTCATAGACCGCGCGGGCGCGGTCCAGCCCGGCCTGGCGCCGGCCACCATCGAAAATCGGCAGCGACAGCGCGGCGCCCACCAGCGGGCCCAGCAGGAAAGTACGGCTGGACCACTCGAACAAGTCGCCCAGTTCGGCAGATTCGAATCCCGCCGCGCCCGTGATGTTCAGGCTGGGAAAGAAAGCCGACTTTGCCACGCCGATGCGCGCATTGGCGGCCGCCATGGCGCGTTCGGCCGCGGCGATGTCGGGGCGGCGCTCCAGCAAGGTAGACGGCAGGCCGGCCGGCACATTGACCGTGACGCGCGTCAACGGCAGCGAAGGCAGGCTGAAGTCCGACGGTGCCTTGCCCAGCAGCACGGCCAGCGCGTGTTCGGCATTGGCGCGGCGGCGTTCGAAACCCAGTGCTTCGGAACGCGCCGATTCCAGTTCCGAGCGGGCGCGCGCCAGGTCCAGTTCGCTGATGTCGCCCGCGTCGTAGCGGTGCTGGATCAACTGCAGGGTTTCGGCGCGCAGGTCGACGGTTCGCCGGTACAGTTGCAGGCCCGAATCCAGCTCTCGCACCTGGAAGTAGGCTTGCGCCACGTCGGCCTGCAGGGCCAGCAGCACCGAGCGGTACAAGGCCTCGCTTTGCTGCGCGTCGGCGGTGGCGGCATCCACGCTGGATGCCACGCGGCCAAACAGGTCAACCTCGTAGGCCACGCCCACCTGGGCGCGCCACAGCGTCGTGGGGTCGGTCGAGTCTCCGGCCGCCAGGCCTTGCGAGGCCGGCGACGGCCGCTGGCGCGTGGGGCCGAAGCCGGCATCCACGGTGGGAAACCGGTCCGAGCGCGCGGTACCCAGCAGCGCGCGCGCCTGCTTCAGGCGGGCCGCGGCGGCCTGCAGGCTTTGGTTGGCCTGCTGCGCCTGGTCTTCCAGCGCATTCAGCGTGTCATCGCCGAACAGCTTCCACCATTGGCCACGCAGGGCCTGCTCGGCGGGTTGGGCCGGTTGCCAACTGCCGGCCTCGTGCGCCGGCAGGGCTTCCTTGAAGGCCGCCGGCGTGGTGACTTCGGGCCGCTGGTACTCGGGGCCCACCGCGCAGCCCGCCAGCACCAGAAGCGCAGCCAGCAGGGCGGGGGCACGTGTGAATAAGTGCTTCATGATCAATGCTTCTCTTCAATGGCCGGTGTGCGGCGCGGTGACCGGGGCCTGGTGCGGCGCAGCCGAATGCAGCTTGCGCCCGCCCAAGGACCGCAGCAGTACGTAGAACACCGGCGTCAGGAACAAACCGAACAGCGTCACGCCCAGCATGCCGAAGAACACCGCCACGCCCATGGCATGCCGCATTTCAGAGCCGGCACCCGAGGACAGCACCAGCGGCACCACGCCCATGATGAACGCGATCGAGGTCATCAGAATCGGGCGCAGGCGCAGCCGGCTGGCTTCGATGGCCGCCGAAAGCGGTGTACTGCCCTGCATCTCCAGTTCGCGTGCAAACTCCACGATCAGAATCGCGTTCTTGGCCGACAGGCCCACCAGCACCATCAGGCCGATCTGCGTGAAGATGTTGTTGTCGCCGCCCGTCAGCCATACCCCGGTCAGCGCCGCCAGAATGCTCATCGGCACGATCAGGATCACCGCCAGCGGCAGCGTCAGGCTTTCGTACAGCGCGGCCAGCACCAGGAACACCAGCAGGACGCTGATCGGAAACACCCAGACGCCGGCGTTACCCGCCAGAATCTGCTGGTAGGTCAGGTCGGTCCATTCGTATTTGATGCCGCGCGGCAGCGTCTCGGCGGCGATGCGTTCGGCCGCTTCTTGCGCCTGGTCCGACGAATAGCCCGGCGCCGGGCCGCCGTTGATGTCGGCGGCGGTGAAGCCGTTGTAGCGAACCACCATTTCCGGACCGAAGGTCTGCTTCACGTCCACCAGCGCCGATAGCGGCACCATCTGGCCCGTATCGCTGCGGGTCTTCAGTTGCAGGATATCGTCGGGGTGTGCGCGGAACGGCGCGTCGGCCTGGGCCCGCACCTGGAACACGCGGCCGAAACGGTTGAAGTCGTTCACGTACATCGAACCCAGGTAGATCTGCAGGGTGTCGAACACGTCGGTCACCGGCACGCCCAGCTGCTTGGCCTTGACCCGGTCCAGGTCCACGTCCAGTTGCGGTACGTTGATCTGGTAATTCGAGAACGTGGGGCCCAGTTCAGGGGCCTGGCGCGCCTTGGCCAGGAAGGCTTGCGTAGCCTTGTCCAGCTCGGCATAGCCCATGGCCGCACGGTCTTCGATCTGCAGCTTGAAGCCGCCCATGGTGCCCAGCCCCATTACCGGCGGGGGCGGGAACACCGCTATGAAGGCGTCCTTGATGCCGGCGAACTTGCCGTTCAGGTTGGCCGTGATCGCATCGCCCGACAGGGCCGCGTCGTGGCGCTCGTCAAACGGCTTGAGCGTCACGAACACGATGCCGGCGCTGGAACTGTTGGTAAAGCCGTTGATCGACAGGCCCGGAAAGGCAATGGCGCTTTCCACGCCCGGCTCTTTCAGGGCGATGTCCGACATGCGGCGTATCACATCTTCGGTGCGATCCAGCGAGGCGCCGTTGGGCAGCTGGGCAAAACCGATCAGGTATTGCTTGTCCTGTGCAGGCACGAACCCGCCCGGCACCAGATACGAAATGCCCACCGTGGCCGCCAGCAGCACCGCATACACGGCCATCGCGCCGCCCTTGCGGCGGATCACGCCGGTAACACCGGTGGCGTACGAATCGGATGAGCGTGCGAAGAAGCGGTTGAACCAGTTGAAGAAGCCGCCGAACACCCGGTTCATGCCGCGGGTCAGCCAGTCGGGCTTGTCGTGGTGGCCCTTGAGCAGCAGGGCCGACAGCGCCGGCGACAAGGTCAGCGAATTGAAGGCCGAGATCACCGTCGAGATGGCGATGGTCATGGCGAACTGCTTGTAGAACTGGCCCGACAGCCCCGTCATGAAGGCCAGCGGCACGAACACCGCGCACAGCGTCAGGGCAATGGCGATGATGGGCCCACTGACTTCGCGCATGGCGCGGTAGGTGGCATCGCGCGGCGTCAGCCCGGCCGCGATGTTGCGCTCGACGTTTTCCACCACCACGATGGCGTCGTCCACCACGATGCCGATGGCCAGCACCATGCCGAACAGCGACAGCGCGTTGATCGAATAGCCGAACATCAGCAGCAGCGAGAACGTGCCCACGATGGACACCGGCACCGCCAGCAACGGAATGATCGAAGCACGCCAGGTCTGCAGGAACACAATCACCACCAGCACCACCAGCGCGATGGCTTCCAGCAGCGTCGTGATCACCGCCTTGATGCTGGACCGCACGAACTGCGTGGGGTCGTATTCAATGCGGTACTCCACCGACGGCGGAAAATCCGCCGCCAGTTCCTGCATGGCTTCGCGCACCTGGGCCGACACATCCAGCGCATTGGCGCCAGGCGACTGCATGATACCCATGCCGATGGCCGGCTTGTTGTTCAGCAGCGACCGCAGGCCATATTCCTGCGCGCCCAGCTCGATACGCGCCACGTCCGACAGGCGCGTCACGGCGCCGTCGGGCGACGACTTCAGGATGATGTTGCCGAACTCGGTCTCGTCCTGCAGGCGGCCCTGCGCGTTCACCGAGAACTGCATGGGCACGTCGCCCTGCGTGGGCGAGGCGCCGATCACGCCGGCCGCGACCTGCACGTTCTGCTCGCGGATGGCGTTGACCACGTCGGCGGCGGTCAGGCCACGCTGAGCTACTTTTTGCGGGTCCAGCCACACGCGCATCGAATAGCTGCCCGAGCCCCAGATCTGCACTTCGCCCACGCCGCTGATGCGCGCCAGGCGATCCTTGATGTTCAGCACCGCATAGTTGCGCAGGTACGTGATGTCGTAGCGGTCGTCGGGCGAGATCAGGTGCACCACCAGCGTCAGCGTGGGCGAACTCTTGGTGGTGGTCACGCCCAGGCGCTGCACGTCGGGCGGCAGGCGCGGCAAGGCCTGCGACACGCGGTTCTGCACCAGTTGCTGCGCCTTGTCGGGGTCTACCCCCAGCTTGAAGTACACGGTGGTCGCCAGGTTGCCGTCGCTATTGGCCTGCGACTGCATGTACAGCATGTCTTCCACGCCGTTGATGGACTCTTCCAGCGGCGAGGCGACGGTGGCGGCAATGACCTTGGGGTTGGCGCCGGGATACTGCGCCCGCACCACCACCGAAGGCGGCACCACTTCGGGGTACTCGGAGATCGGCAGCTGGAACATGGCCAACAGGCCCGCCAGCAGCACGATCACCGACAGCACGCCCGCGAAGATCGGCCGATCGATGAAGAATTTAGAGATATTCATGTTGCTTCCGATGGCTTAGTTCAGGCTGGCCGTGGCGACTTGCCCCGTGGCCGGCGGCGTATCCATCGACACCAGGTTGGGGGCTACGGTGTCGCCCGGGCGCACGCGTTGCAGGCCGTTGACGACGATGCGTTCGCCCGGCTGCAGGCCGGCGGTAATGACGCGCAAGGTGCCCTGGCTGGCGCCCAGCGATACCTGGCGATAGGCGGTCTTGTTGGTGTCGTCGACCACCAGTACGAAGCGCTTGTCCTGGTCAGTGCCGATGGCGCGTTCTTCGACCAGCACGGCTTCGCGCGGCTCGGTGCCGCCCAGCCGGATGCGGGCATACATGCCCGGTACCAGCAAGCCGTCCGGGTTGTTGAACACGGCGCGCACGCGTATCGTGCCCGACGAGGTGTCGATACGGTTGTCCACCGAACGCACCACGCCTTCGCGCGAATAGCCCGTTTCGTTGGCCAGGCCCAGTTGCACCGGCACCGAGGCGCCCGCCACGCGCGCCGGGCTTACATACTTCAGGTAGGCTTGCTCGTCCACGTCGAACGATGCGTACATCTGCGACACCGACACCAGGGTGGTCAGCGGCACCGACCCGGCGCCGGCGGCCACCACGTTGCCTTCGGTGATTTCGGCGCGCGACACGCGCCCGGCCACCGGCGCCACGATGTTGGTGTAGCCCAGGTTCAGCTGGGCGGCGTCCAGGGCGGCCTCGGCGGCCTGCAGGTTGGCGGCGGCTTCGCGCGCGTCATTGCGCTTGGATTCGAAATCGCGCCGGGCAATGGCGTTTTCGGCCAGCAAGCGCTTGCCGCGCGCCAGTTCTGACGCCGTGAAGCCTACCCGGGCCCGGGCGGCCGCCAATTGGGCCGTCGCGCGGTCGACTTCGGCCTTGTACGGGCGGGGGTCAATGGTGAACAGCGGGTCGCCTTTGTTCACCAGGCTGCCGTCCTGGAAATGCACGGCGGTCAGGGTGCCCGATACCAATGGGCGGATATCGACCCGGTCTATGGCTTCCAGCCGGCCCGAATAATCCTGCCAGTCGATAATGGTCTTGCCCAGGGCGGGGGCCACGTCCACGGCCGGGGCGGCGGGGGCCGCCTGGGCCTGGGCCGTACCCGAACCGCCAGCGCCGCGCAGCAGGGTGTAGCCGCCACCGGCGGCGATCAGGGCCGCGAAAACCGCCAGCAATACAATGCGTTGGCGCGAAACAATCATGGTGCTTCCTTGAACAAATATGGGGACGAATGACCGAGGGCGGCGGGGAAACAGGCTCCCGCAGGGGCAGGGACCAGCGCAGGGCGGTGGTCTGAGGCTATCGATCGATTCAAGACGATTGCATTCTGAATGTTTTGCGTCAGGGGATAAACACAGCCAGGTCGTCAACACTGTTCGATCTTGACGAACAATAACGACCCAAAGCGCGTTATGCTGAGCGCACTTCTTATTCATTGCCATTCAGGACACGACCATGGACCGCTTTCAAGCTATGCAGGTCTTCGTGCGCGTTGTCGACGCCAATAGCTTCACCCGGGCCGCAGACAGCCTGGCGTTACCCCGCACTACAGTCACCACCGCCGTCCAGAGCCTGGAACGCCGCTTGGGCGTACGCTTGCTCAATCGCACTACGCGCCGCATCAGCCTTACTCCCGACGGCGCCGCCTATTACGAGCACAGCACCCGCATCCTGGCCGAAGTCGAAGAAACCGAGGCCTGCTTCCAGGAAGCGGCGCTGCGGCCCAAGGGCAAGCTGCGCATCGACGTGCCGGCCAGCATCGGCCGACTGATCCTGATTCCGTCGCTGTGCGAGTTCCATACGCGCTACCCCGACGTGGAGCTGGTGATCGGCATGGGCGACCGCCGGGTCGACATGGTGCAAGAAGCCGTCGATTGCGTTATCCGGGGCGGCGAGCTGGAAGATTCCAGCCTGGTGGCGCGCCGCATCGGCACCTTCCAGAGCCTGACCTGCGCGGCGCCGTCGTACCTGGAACGCCAGGGCATGCCGCACACGCTGGACGACCTGAACAACCATTACGCCGTGCACTACTTTTCCAGCCGCTCGGGGCGCAACTGCAACTGGGATTTCGTCATCGACGGCAAGACCCGTGAAATCGACGTGCCGGGCTGCGTATCGGTCAACGACTGGAGCGCGCACCTGGCCTGCGCGCTGCAAGGTTTCGGCCTGGTGCAAACGGCCCGTTTCATGGCGCTGCCGCACCTGCAGGCCGGTGAACTGATCGAAGTACTGCCGCAATGGAAGCCGCGCCCGGTACCGATTTCGCTGTTGTATCCGCAAAGCCGTCAACTTTCGCCCAAAGTGCGGGTGTTTTCCGATTGGGTGGCCGAATTGTTCGCGCGCTGTCCGCTGCTGAGCGGCGGCGACGGCACCGAGGGTTGCTACGGCATCGAAAAGGCCGAACTTACGCCGGCCGCCGAACGCGCTACCCGGCGCGGCGTGGCTGTCGAGGCCGAATACGTGCTGTAGCGGGGCGGCGGGGGCGCCGGCCCGGCTTGCCGCCGGGCTGGGCGGGGAATTCCGTACTGTATATTTGGGCCTCGCCGTTATGCACCCTTGCCCCGCCCCATGCAGCAGCCTGTCCTACCTGCGTACCTGATCGCCCGCTGGCTACTTCTGTTGGTGCTGTTGGCGGGCGCCTATTTCCTTAGCGGATTCCTGGTGCCCGCGCTGGCGGCCCTGATCATCGGGCTGGCCACCTGGCCCGTATTCCGGCGCATTGTCCAGTGGTGCGGTGGGCGCACCATCCCCGCCGCCACCTTGGCCCTGATAGGCGTCATCCTGGTACTGATCGTGCCGCTGACGCTGGCGCTGTCGTATGCCGTGCAAGAAGCCAGTAACTTTTTCGCCTGGGCCCTGGCCGCCAACCG
>DASPIV010000156.1:0-6971 GCA_035628955.1 Bordetella sp. | reverse complement strand
TGTCGCCGGTAAAGGCGCCATGCCAGCGTTCCGACGCCACGATGAGCCCCCCCACCGTGAACGCCACCACGCAGATGTACAGCCAGGTCACGGAAGCACCTTAGTTGGGTCGAATTTCATGAAGCAGATCATTATCGAGAGTGCGTGTAACGGTCTTATATGCGAGACCTAAACAAGTGCAAGTCGGCCACACAGAACGTAACCGCGCACATTGCCCTTCGCCCGCAAGCGCGCGCACAGAAAACCATTGTAATTGTTTCCCCGGCGTTGCAACGGCCATATTTAAGGGTAAACACTAGCCGCAAATTTCCGGCCGGGCGCTTCGCGTACGCAGCCTCGCCACGGAATTATCAGGGGACGCATTGAATCGGCCGAAAAAAAAGCCCGAGATCTTGCGATCTCGGGCTAAATCCACCAAAGGAGGAGGGTGGAGGAGACAACCGGGGCATGCTGGGGTGAACACTGTAGAAGGTTCGACCGCTACGCATTCGGGGTTAAGCACCGCACCGACTGCGTTTCAACATCCATGACTGAATCGTAGCGCATTGTTTTGTGCGATGCAAGATTTTTTTTGGGCTGCGTTTGTGTCGAGCACAGGAGGTGTGGTTTTGCCGCAATAAGGCCTGGAAACGGCACTATCATTGGCTCTACGCTGCAGAAGGGTTTGTGCGAAAAGGGTAAACCCTTGCGGGGTTACCCTATATTTTTCAATAGCTTAGCTCGACCACGCCCAGACATTACGGCTATTGGCCGCACTTTTATTGTGCAATGCACCAAGTATTGCACCAGCCGCGTGCATTCAGATCCAGTAGGCGGTAGAGGTCATGATGCGCGACATTGCCCGCATGGCGCCGCGGACCGGCGCCGGCAGCGCCACCCCACCCGCCTGTTCGGCACTGCTGCGATGCTGGGCTTCGTCGGATTTCATCTTGCTGACGATCTGGCGCGAGCGCTGGTCGGTTTCGGGCAGGCTGCGCAAGTGGCCATCGAGATGAGCCTCGACCTGGCGCTCGGTTTCGGCCATGAAACCCAGGTTGCGCGCGGTGCCGGCGCAACTGGCCAGCGCGCCCAATGTGAACGAGCCGGCGTACCACACGGGGTTGAGCAGGCTGGGGCGACTGCCAAGTTCTTCGAGCCGGCGGGCGCACCAGGCCAGGTGGTCGACTTCTTCGGCGGCTGCGTGGTGCAGCAGGTCGCGGACCGGCGCTTCGCGGCAGGCGGCGGCCTGGCCGCGGTAAAGCGCTTGGGCGCAGACTTCGCCCACATGATTGACACGCATCAGGCCTGCGGCATGGCGTTTTTGCTGGTCGGACAGCGGCGGTACGGGCTCGGGCGTATCGGCCGGATACGGGCGGGCGGACGCTGCCGCGCCCGACAGTACCCGCAATGCGCGGTCGATTTCAGCGAACAGCGGGTCGAGCGGACCGCGCCGGCGCGAGAAAGGCTTGAAACCGGAAGACGTGGGGGCAACGGACATGGGCGGGCTCCTGGGTGGACGTCCCCACCCTGCTGAGCGGCGGGGTTCTCCATCGGGAATTGTACGCAACGGGTATCATCCGAATTTGTTTGTGCTCAACGCTCAAGGAACCCGCATGGACTGCACGATCAACTGGGGCGGCCCCGACGGCATGCTCTTCGTGGCAACCACCGGCAGCGGCCACGTAGCCACGATGGACGGCGCCGTGGATGGCGGCGGCCACAACCTGGCGCCCCGTCCCATGGAATTGCTGCTGGCCGGCACGGGCGGCTGCACCGCGTATGACGTGGTGCTGATCCTGAAGCGCGGCCGCCATGCCGTCACGGGCTGCAGCGTCAAGCTGGCGGCCGAACGTGCCGACACCGACCCCAAGGTCTTCACCCGCATCCATTTCACGTTTACGGTCACCGGCAAGAACCTGCCGCGCGCCGCGGTCGAACGCGCCGTGCAGTTGTCGCACGAAAAGTACTGCTCGGCTTCGGCCATGCTGGAAAAAACCGCGGAACTGACTTTCTCCGTAGACATCGTCGATACCCAGGACACGCAGGCCGCCTGACCCTGTCCGCCCAGCCCGCCCCAGCGGGCGCATTGCCATGAAACAATACCTTTCGCTTATCCAATCGATTATCGACCACGGCGCGTGGCAAGAAAATCGTACCGGCATCCGCACCCTGTCGCTGCCCGGCGCGGCGCTGCGTTTCGACTTGCAGCAGGGCTTTCCCGCTGTAACGACCAAGAAACTGGCCTTCAAGTCTGCCGTGGGCGAATTGGTGGGATTCATGCGCGGTGCCCGCAGCGCGGCCGACTTCCGCGCGCTGGGTTGCAAGGTGTGGGACCAGAACGCCAACGAAAACGCCAACTGGCTGGCCAACCCGTACCGCGAAGGGCCGGACGACCTGGGCCCGGTGTACGGCGTGCAGTGGCGCCACTGGCCGGCTTACAAGCTGCTGCCGCGCGCCAACGATGCGCAGATCCAGCACGCCCGCGAACGCGGCTATGCCCAAGTGGCCGAGCTCGACGAAGACGGCGTGCCGCATGTGCTGCTGTACAAGGCGGTCGATCAGTTGCGCCAATGCCTGGACGCCATCCACCACACCCCCCAGGACCGGCGCATCCTGTTCCACGGCTGGAACTGGGCGCAGATCGAAGAAATGGCGCTGCCGCCCTGCCATTTGCTGTACCAGTTCCTGCCCAATGCCAGCACGCGCGAAATCTCGCTGTGCCTGTACATCCGGTCCAACGATGTGGGGCTGGGCACGCCCTTTAACCTGACTGAAGGCGCGGCCCTGCTGCACCTGGTGGGCAGGCTGACCGGCTATACGCCGCGCTGGTTTTCGTACTTCATCGGCGATGCCCACATCTACGAAAACCATCTGCCGATGTTGCGCGAACAGCTCACCCGCGAGCCCTACGAGGCACCGCGCCTGCTGCTGTCCGATCGCATCCCCGACTACGCCGTCACCGGGCGCTACCAGCCCGAATGGCTGGAACAAGTCGAGCCCGCCGATTTCACGCTGGAAGGCTATCAGCACCACCCGGCCCTGACTGCGCCGATGGCGGTCTGACCGTACGTTTCTTCCCGTGCCCATCGACTGATATCTGCCCCTGCCCATGCCGCCCCGTCTGAGTCTGGTCGTTGCCTATTCCGACAACCGCGTCATCGGACGCGACAATGCACTGCCCTGGAAACTGCCGGGCGACCTGGCGCATTTCAAGCGCACGACCCTGGGCAGCCCCATCATCATGGGCCGCAAGACCTGGGAATCGCTCGGCCGGCCGCTGCCCGGCCGCACCAATATCGTCATTACCCGCAACCCGCGCTACGACGCAGCGGGCGCGGTGGTGGCGCCCACGCTGCAGGCCGGCATCGAAGCCTGCGGCGATGTCGACGAGGCCTATGTGATCGGGGGCGCGCAGATCTACGCGCAGGCCTTGCCGCTGGCGCAGCGCATCATCGCCACCGAAGTGCACGCGCAGGTCGAGGGCGATGCCTTCTTTCCCTACTTGCCATCGTTCGCATGGCGCGAAACGTCGCGCCAACCGCAACCCGCTGAAAACGGCTACCGCTACGATTTCGTGGTGTACGAACGCGGCGCCTGAAGCGGCCAGGGCCGGTTTGACGGTCTCAGGCCCGCGGCCCGCAAACGCCGCGCAAGAAGCGCCATAGCTCGGGGCCCTGCGAATACGCCACATTGAAGCGTATCCAGGCCACATCGGCTTCGTCCGGATCGAAGTACGAACCCGGCGCCAGCCAGATACCGTCTTTCAACGCCTGTTCGGCCAGGTCATTGGCGCCGCCGGCCCGGGCGGGCAGACACGCCCACAAGAACAACCCCGCCTGCGGCCGCGTCCACACCCGCATGCCCAGGTCGTCCATGTACTGGCCGACCATGGCGTGACCCTGCGCCAGACGTTCGCGCGTGCGCGTGATATGGGCACGATAGCGCCCTTCGCGGATCACCTGGTGCACCACCCGCTCCATGATTTCCGGCGATGTCAGCCCCACCGCCATCTTGGTCCGGGCAATATCGCGTATCAGGTCGCGGTGCGCCGCCACATAGCCTACTCGTACCGAAGGGCTGATCACCTTCGAATACCCGCCCAGGTACACCACGCGCTGCGCGCCATCCAGCGCGGCCAGCAGGGGCGCGACGCTGGGCATCAGCTCGCGCGAGATATCGTCTTCGACGATCCAGAAATCGTGCTGCTGGGCCGCCTGCAGCACACGAAAGGCGTTGGCCATGCTCATGACCGCACCGGACGGGTTCTGCAGCACCGTATTAACGAACAGGGCGCGTGGCCGATGATCGGCCGCCACGCGATGCAGCGTGTCGCAATCGAGCCCATCGGGCGTGCGCGACACACTGACCACCCGCATGCCCGTCAGGCGCAGCAATGGCAGCAGATTGGCATAGCAAGGCTGTTCGACGACCACCGTGTCGCCCGGACGCAGCAGAGTGCGGATCACCAGGTCCAGGCCATGCGTGACGCCCTGGGTCAGCACTACCTGGTCGGCGGCGATGTCCAGGCCATGGACGGCCAGGCCGGCGGCCACCGTTTCGCGCAGCGGCGCATAGCCGTACGGGTGGCCGTAGCCGGCTATGCGCAGGGCCGGCACGCGGCCCAGGTGCCGCAACGCCTGATGCAGGCCTTCTTCGTTCAGCCATTCGCCGGGCAGCCAGCCGCAGCCGGACTTGATCGGAATGGAATGATCGGCGTAGATGTCAGACAGCAACCAGCCGGTGCTGAGCCGCGGCGGCTGCCAGGGAACCGGCGCCGCATTGGCGGCCGGCTGCGCGCGCGGCGCCACCCGGTAGCCGGCACCGGGCCGGGCGGCCAGCCAGCCCTGTGCCACCAGCCGTCCATAGGCACCCGCCACCGTGAACGTACTGACTTGATACGTGCGCGCGAACTCGCGCACCGACGGAACGGCCATGCCGGGCCGCAGGTCCTGCGACTGGATGGCGCGCACGTAGGCGTCGACCACCTGGTCCACCAAAGTGGGGGCCTGGTTGCGCGTACGGATGGGTTGGAAATCGAACATCGCAGGCATGGATGGGCCATTTCTATACAGTTTTCCAGATTTTACCTATACAGTTAGCGGGCTTTACATGGATTGTATATTTTCATCCCGGCCCGGCGCGATCAGAATGGCTTCAATCCTGCCGCTTGCGCCGCGCCCGGGCCGTACAGGCCGCCGGCCCTCATGCAGGTCTTTCCTGGAGTACGCACCATGAATGCCCCCACCGGCCTGCCCGACCTTTCACACCTGTGGATGCCGTTTACCGCCAATCGGCAATTCAAATCCCAACCGCGCATGCTGGCCAGCGCCAAGGGCATGTACTACACCTCGGTCGATGGACGCCAATTGCTCGACGGCACCTCGGGGCTGTGGTGCGTCAATGCGGGCCACTGCCGCGACGAAATCGTGCAGGCCATTGCGCGCCAGGCGGGCTCGCTGGATTACGCGCCGGGGTTCCAGCTCGGCCATCCGCTGGCCTTCGAAGCCGCCTCGGCCGTTGCCGGCCTGATGCCACAGGGCATGGACCGCATCTTCTTCACGAACTCGGGTTCGGAATCGGTCGATACGGCGCTGAAGATCGCCCTGGCCTACCATCGTGCCCGCGGCGACGCGCAACGCACCCGCCTGATCGGCCGCGAGCGCGGCTATCACGGCGTGGGCTTCGGCGGCATCTCGGTGGGTGGCATCTCGCCCAACCGCAAAACATTCTCGGGCGCCCTGCTGCCGGCCGTCGACCACCTGCCTCATACGCACAACCTCGAGCACAATGCTTTCTCGAAGGGCCAGCCAGCCTGGGGCGCACATCTGGCCGACGACCTGGAACGCATCGTGGCGTTGCACGACCCGTCAACCATCGCGGCCGTCATCGTCGAGCCCATGGCGGGCTCGACCGGCGTACTGGTGCCCCCCAAAGGCTATCTCGAGCGGCTGCGCGAGCTCACCGCCAAGTACGGCATCTTGCTGATTTTCGACGAAGTCATCACCGGCTATGGCCGGCTGGGTGCCGCTACCGCCAGCGAATTCTTCGGCGTGACGCCCGACCTGCTCACCATGGCCAAGGGCATCAGCAACGCCGCCGTGCCGGCCGGCGCCGTGGCGGTCAAGCGCGAAGTGCACGACGCCATCGTCAACGGCGGGCAGGGCGGCATCGAGTTTTTCCACGGCTATACGTATTCGGCGCACCCGCTGGCCGCAGCCGCCGTCCTGGCCACGCTTGGCCTATACCAGCGCGACCAGCTCTTCGCACGGGCACGCGCACTGTCGCCGGCCTTCGAGGCCGCCGCCCATGCGCTGAAAGACGCTCCCAACGTCATCGACGTACGCAATATCGGCCTGGTGGCCGGCATCGAACTGGCCCCGCGCGAAGGTGCGCCCGGCGCGCGTGCCGCCGAAGCCTTCCAGAAATGCTTCGACACCGGCCTGATGGTGCGCTACACGGGCGATACGCTGGCGGTCTCGCCGCCGCTCATCATTGAAGAATCACAAATCGCCGAAATGTTCCAACTGATCGGCAAGGTCCTGAAGGAAATCGCCTGATCCCATGAAGAAGCTATCTCATTTCATCGGCGGCCACGCCTACGAAAGCCGCAACGGCCGCTATACCGAAGGTTTCAATCCCGCCACCGGCGAAATCACCGCATCGATTTCGCTGGCGTCGGCCGAAGACGTCAATATGGCGGTTGCCGCGGCCAAGGCCGCGTTCCCGGCCTGGTCGGAAATGCCCGCGCTCAAGCGCGCGCGGGTGCTGTTCAACTTCAAGGCGCTGCTTGACCAGCACCAGGACGAGCTGGCCGGGCTGATCACGGCCGAGCATGGCAAGGTGTTTGCCGATGCCAAGGGCGAAGTGGCACGCGGCATCGAGGTGGTGGAATTCGCCTGCGCGGCGCCGCAATTGCTCAAGGGCCAGTACACCGACCAGATCGGCGGGGGCATCGACAACTGGAGCCTGCGCCAGCCGCTGGGCGTGGTGGC
>DASPIV010000155.1:0-9098 GCA_035628955.1 Bordetella sp. | reverse complement strand
GCCAGGCGTTGCAGCGTGGCGCACTGGCGTCCCATGCGTTCATGGCAGGCCGACAGCAACTCCAGCGGCGCGTCCGGTCCGGCTGCCGGCGATGAGAATCCGGGAATGTCCACTGCCATGATCTTGCCCTCGTCGGATATTGCCTGCCGCTATCCCATGTGCTGGTGCCACCACAACCGCACGCTGTCCCAGGCGCGGCCGGCCAGCCCCGCCTGGGGAACGGCATCCAGCGCGATGACCGGCCACTGCATCGTGGCCTTGCCGTCGACCAGCACCTGCAGTTCGCCCACCTGGTCCTGGACCGCGATGGGGGCGATCAGCGGGTGCCGGCTGGTAAGCACCGGCTTGACCTGCGCCGCCACCGGCACGGTAATGTAGACGTCGCGCGCCACGCCTATGCGCACTGATTCGCGCTCGCCTTTCCAGACTTGCGGCGCGTCCATCGTATCGCCCTTAGCATACAGCTTGATCGTCTTGAAATTCTGGTACCCCCAGTTCAGCAAGACACCGCTTTCCTCGGTGCGCAACTTGTCCGAGGCCGTGCCCATCACCACCGAGATCAGACGCCGGCGGGCCTGGCCGTCGGCCCGCTCGGCCGACGCGATCAGGCAGTAGCCCGCCGCATCGGTATGGCCGGTTTTCAAGCCATCGACGCTCGGGTCCAGCCACAGCAGGCGATTGCGGTTGGACTGCGAGATATTGTTGTAAGTGAACGTGCGCACCGAGTCGTAGGTCTTGTACAGGTCCGGGTAGTCGCGCACCAGGCGTTGCGCCAATATCGACAAGTCGCGCGCGGTGGAATACGTGGCCGGGTCGGGCAGGCCGTGGGGGCTGGCGAAATGCGTACCCCGCAGGCCCATCGCAGCGGCTTGCTGGTTCATGCGCTGCACGAAGGCCTCGACCGAACCCGACACCGCCTCGGCCAGGGCAATGGCCGCATCGTTGCCCGACTGCACCAGCAGCCCGTATAGCAGATCGTTCACCGATACACGCTTGCCTGGTTCGAGGAACATCTTGGAACTGCCGGGCGCCACTTTCCACGCCCGCGTCGACACGACGACCTGCTGCTGCGCCGACACGCGCCCTTCGCGCAGGGCCTGAAACACCAGGTAGGCCGTCATGACCTTGGTCAGCGAAGCCGGCTCGACCCGCGTATCGGCATTGAACGAGGCGATTTCCTGGCCGCTGGTGGCATCGAGCAGCATCCAGGCCTTGGCCGTGACGGGCGGCGCCACTTGCGCATGCGCGCCGGTCAGGCTGGCTGCGGCCAGCAGCAAGCCCACGCATAATTTCTTGATCAAGAGAACTCCTACAAGTTATCGGCCGAACGTGGGCGCGCCCCGCGCCAACGGAAATATGCGGTGCGCTCACGCTCCTCGCGCAGCCGGCCGGCCCGCACGCGCAGCAGGTCTTTGCGGCCCACCAGCCCCACCAGCCGGCCCGTCGCACGCTCGACGATGGGCACGCGGCCCACGCCTGTCAGTGCCATGCGATCGGCCAACTGGCTGGCCAGTTCGTCCGGATAACCCACCAAAAGTTCACGGCCGGCCAGCATCTCGCCCAGCGGTCTGGCGTTATCCTCGTCTTCCAGCGTCCAGGCCAGGCTGTCGGCCCGCGTGATCTCACCCACTACCGTGCCCTGCTCGTCCACCACCGGATACGCGGTGTGGCGCCGTTCGGCGGTGGTGAAATGCGCCACCGCGTCGACCACGCGCATCGAGACCGGCAAGGTTTCGACGGCCGTGGTCATCACCGCCGACACCCGGACCAGGTCGAACGGGTCCACATGGTATTCCCGCGTGATGTGGTGGCCGCGACGAGCGATTTTCTCGGTCAGGATCGAACGCTTCAGCAACAACACCGTCAGGCCGTACGCGAACGCGCAAGCCGTGAGCACCGGTAGCAATACGCTGACGTTGCCCGTCAGCTCCACCGCAAACAAGGTGGCCGTCAGGGGCGCCCGCATGGTGCCGCCCATCATTGCCGCCATGCCCAGCAGCGCCCAGAAGCCGGGATCGGCCTGCGGCAGCAGCGGCGTGGCCAGCGCGCCCAGCGCCCCGCCGAAAATCAGCAACGGGGCCAGCACCCCGCCCGAGGTGCCCGAACCCAGCGCCACCGACCAGATCACCACCTTCACGACCAATAGCAGCAATACCGCCTGCAGGGCCAGCTTACCCGCCAGCAGATCGACGATGTTGTCATAACCCACGCCCAGGGCCGCCGGTTCGATCATGCCGCCCAGGCCTATCACCAGGCCACCGATGGCCGGCCACCACATCCAGTGGATCGGCAATTTTTCGAACAAGTCTTCCGACGCATACACCAGCGAGGTCAGCACGCCCGACCCCAGGCCGGCCATCACGCCCACGGCGGCCCATGCGACAACATGCGGCAGCGAAGGCTCGCCCATGCCCGCATAAGGAAAGATGGGCGCGGCATCGAGCAACAGCGGCCGCGCCGCGGCCGCCACCACGGCAGCCACCGCCACCGGCAGGAAACTGCGCGGCTTCCATTCGAACAGCAGCAGTTCCACCGCCAACAAGATTGCCGCCACCGGCGTGCCGAACACCGCGGTCATGCCGGCCGCCGCACCGGCCACCAGCAGGGTCTTGCGTTCGCTGGAGCTCATGTGAATCATCTGCGCCAGCAGCGAGCCGATGGCGCCACCCGTCATGATGATGGGTCCTTCGGCGCCAAACGGGCCGCCAGTGCCGATCGACACGGCCGACGACAGTGGCTTGAGCACCGCCACTTTGGGCTGGATGCGGCTCTTGCCGATCAGGATGGCTTCCATGGCCTCGGGAATGCCATGGCCACGGATCTTTTCCGAGCCATAGCGCGCCATGAAACCGATGATGATGCACCCCGCCACAGGCACGGCCACAGCCCACCAGCCCAGGCTGTTGCCCGAGATGGGCAGGTTTTCCAGCGAGAAACGGCCGTAGTACGCCAGGTTGGTGCACAAAGTGATCAGGCGCAGCAATATCCAGGCGGCACCGACGCCGGCCAGGCCGACCAGCACGGCCATCGCCATCAGTAGCAGGACGCGGCGGTCCGTCGTGAAATCGCCCAGGCGGGCGGCACCCGGGGAGCAAGTGGAAGACAAAGGTGCAGGGGAAGCCATACGAAGGAAGCAAGCGAAAAGAGCGGGCGAAAAGAAACAGGACCGGCAACCTGCCGGCCCTGGGGAAAAATATCGTATCACGATATAAATTACATATACCTGACGCGTTGCGAATGCGATTTCCTGCGCGCCGACCGCAACGCGCCTATCGCGGCGACCATGCAGCCACGCACGCAAAATCCAACGCCATTGTCGGGAAAACAACATGTTTTACGGCCACAAAGCGCTGAAGTACTCGCGAGAATGCGAAGTTCCGCTATCATCGGGCGCGAGGTGCCAAGTGCCGATCTTCGGTGCCGCGCTATCTCGTGTCCTCAAACATACGGATTTCGACCATGGCTACCAAAGCAAAAGCTCCCGCCAAGAAAGTCAGCAAGACCGCCGTCAAGGCTCCGGCCAAGAAGGCCCCCGCCAAAAAGGCAATCGCCGCCAAGCCCGCCGTGAAGAAAACGGCTGCCGCTGCTCCCCGCGCTATCAAGCAAGCACTGAACAAGTCGCAACTGATCGCTCACCTGGTTGAACAAACCGGCGTGGAAGCCAAATCGGTCAAGGCCGTGCTGGCCAGCCTGGAAGGCACCGTGCTGGGTTCGGTCGACAAGAAGGGCGCCGGCGAATTCTCGCTGCCGGGCCTGTTCAAAGTCACCGTGCAAAAGGTTGCCGCCAAAGCCAAGCGCTTCGGCAAAGATCCGTTCACCGGCGAAGAGCGCTGGTTCCCGGCCAAGCCCGCTTCGGTCAAGGTCAAGGTTCGCCCGCTCAAGAAACTGAAAGACGCCGCCCAGTAAGCGACCGTCCTGCAGTCTCATCGGCAAGGCCCGTCTCGCAAGAGGCGGGCCTTGCCGTTTCAGGCTCCGGCATCGTGGCGAGGGCAGTACAATTATCTTTACATCAAGATATTTGATATAAAGATAACCATGCGCGACCATGTCGATTTCGTACTCTCCCAATGGCGCGGCCAATGCCCCGGCCTGAACGTGTCGGCCATGGCGGTGTTCAGCCGCCTGTTCCGCCTGCACACCCTGGCCGCCCGCGAGGTCGATACCACTTTTCGCAAACACGGCCTGCACCAGGGCGAGTTCGATGTGCTGGCCACGCTCTACCGGTCCGGCCCGCCGCACACGCTGAATCCGCAGGCGCTGGTCAACGCCCTGCTGCTGTCCTCGGGCGCCATGACGAACCGCCTCGACCGGCTCGAACAGGCCGGTCTGCTGGCGCGTGAACCCAATCCCGGCGACCGGCGCGGCGTCATGGTGTCATTGACGCCGCAAGGCCTGCGCGCCATCAAGGCCGTGCTGGGCGACTACCTGGCCGAACTCGAGCAATTGCTGGCGCCGCTATCCGCGGCCGACCGCAAGCAACTTGCCACGCTGCTGCGACGCCTGCTGACCGCCCACGACCATCAGTCTCCCGGCGCTATCGGGCCAGGCAAATCCTGACTCCGGCCGCGCCCATTCCATACTGCCATCCCCCCACCGCTATTCACGATGCCCGAAGATTCCCCGCAGCACCGCATTGCCCCGCCCGCGTTGACCACGCCCATTATTTTGCTGATGTCGGCCGCCACTGGCCTGATCGTTGCCAGCAACTACTACATGCAGCCGCTGCTGCATACCATCGGCCTGCACTTCGGCCTGTCCGAGACTGCCGCCGGCGGCATCGTCACGACCGCCCAGTTGTCGTATGCGGCCGGGCTGATCCTGCTGGTGCCGCTAGGCGACATGATCGAACGGCGCAGCCTGATCGTGGCCATGACGGCGCTCGCCGCGGCCGGCCTGTTGCTGTCGGCTTTTTCCAGCAGTTTCCCGATGCTGCTGGCCGGCACGGCCATCACGGGTTTTCTGTCAGTGGTAGCCCAGGTATTGGTGCCGTTCGCGGCCACGCTGGCATCGCCCCGGCAGCGCGGCAAGGCGGTAGGTACCGTCATGAGCGGCCTGCTGCTGGGCATTCTGCTGGCGCGAACCTTCGCCGGCATGGTCGCCGGTCTGGGCAGTTGGCGTACCGTCTATTGGGTGGCGGCCCTGCTCATGCTGGCCATGGCCGGTGCGCTGTGGCGCGTGCTGCCCCGCTACAAGACCGCCATCGACCTGAACTACACCGGATTGCTGGCCTCGATCTTTCATTTATATGCACGCGAACCCTTGTTCCGGGCGCGCTCGGTGCTGGGCGCGCTGATCTTCGCCTCGTTCAGCATGCTGTGGACGCCGCTGACCTTCCTGCTGGCCAATCCCCCCTATTCTTATAGCGACGGCACCATCGGCATGTTCGGCCTGGCAGGTGCGGCCGGTGCCATTGCCGCCAATCGCTACGGCCGCCTCAGCGACCGGGGCCGTGGCAACCTGGCCACCCGCGCCTGCCTGGTCCTGCTGCTGGGTTCCTGGGGGCTGCTGGCGCTGGGCGGACACTCGCTGGCGGCCTTGCTGGCCGGCGTGCTGGTGCTCGACATGGCGATCCAAGGCGTGCACGTCACCAACCAGAGCGCCATTTACCGGCTGCGGCCCGATGCCCGCAGCCGCCTGACCGCGGGTTACATGACCTCATACTTCATAGGCGGGGCGGCGGGTTCGCTGGCGTCGGCCGCCTTATACGCCCATACTGGCTGGATCGGCGTCGCGGCCGGCGGGGCCGTGGTCAGCGCGCTGGCACTGGCCTACGCCGCCTGGGCGCGGGCGGCGCACATCCCCGAAATCCCGCCTGCCCCTGCCCGGGCGTAGGTACTTCTATAATCAGTGGTTTGACCGTCGCCGCGCACGCGCCGCGACGGCCCTTTCCCTTTACCGAAACGCGCACGAGCCCATGCAGGAACGCTACAGCCCTACCGCCGTCGAAGCAGCCGCCCATCAAGACTGGCAGGTTCGCGACGCCTATCGTGTCACCGAGCACGCCCGCAACGCCGACGGCACCGAAAAGCCCAAGTTCTACGCCTGCTCGATGCTGCCGTACCCCAGCGGCAAGCTGCACATGGGCCATGTGCGCAACTACACCATCAACGACATGATGACGCGGCAGCTGCGCATGCGCGGCTACAACGTGCTCATGCCCATGGGCTGGGACGCCTTCGGCATGCCGGCCGAAAACGCCGCCATCAAGTCCAAAGTGCCGCCGGCCAAATGGACCTACGACAACATCGCCTACATGAAGAAGCAAATGAAGGCGATGGGGCTGGCCGTCGACTGGTCGCGCGAAATGTGCGCCTGCGACCCGGAATATTACAAATGGAACCAATGGCTGTTCCTCAAGATGCTTGAAAAGGGCATCGCCTACCGCAAGACCCAGGTCGTCAACTGGGATCCGGTAGACCAGACCGTATTGGCCAACGAACAAGTCATCGATGGGCGTGGCTGGCGCTCGGGCGCCCTGGTCGAAAAACGCGAGATCCCCGGTTACTACCTGCGCATCACCGACTACGCCGACGAACTGCTCGATCAAGTCCGCGACGGCCTGCCGGGCTGGCCCGAACGCGTGCGCATCATGCAGGAAAACTGGATCGGCAAATCCGAAGGCCTGCGCTTCGCTTTCCCGCACGGCATCGCCGGCGACGATGGCCAGCTCATCCAGGACGGCAAGCTGTATGTCTTCACCACGCGCGCCGACACCATCATGGGCGTCACCTTCTGCGCGGTGGCGCCCGAACACCCCCTGGCCACGCACGCGGCCCGATCCAACCCCCAGCTCGCCGAGTTCATCGAACAATGCAAGCTGGGCGGCACCACCGAAGCCGAAGTCGCCACGCGCGAAAAAACCGGCATGCGCACCGGCCTGGCCGTCACGCACCCGCTCACCGGCGCCCAGGTCGAGGTCTGGGTCGGCAACTACGTACTCATGAGTTACGGCGATGGTGCCGTCATGGGCGTGCCCGCGCACGACGAGCGCGACTTCGCCTTCGCCACGAAATACCAGTTGCCCATCCGCCAAGTGGTAGCGGTGCAGGGCAAGACCTATTCCACCGATGCCTGGCAAGAATGGTACGGCGACAAGCAAAGCGGCCGTACCGTCAATTCCGGCAAGTACGACGGGCTGTCGTACGCCGAAGCCGTGGACGCCATCGCCGCCGACCTGGCCGCGCAGGGCCTGGGCGAAAAGCAGACGACCTGGCGCCTGCGCGACTGGGGCATTTCGCGCCAGCGTTATTGGGGCACCCCCATCCCCATCATCCACTGCGCCGACTGCGGCCCCGTACCGGTCCCCGAGCAAGACCTGCCGGTGGTGCTGCCCGACGACCTGATTCCCGATGGCAGCGGCAACCCGCTGGCCAAGAACGAAGCTTTCCTGTCCTGCTCGTGCCCCAACTGCGGCAAGCCCGCGCGGCGCGAAACCGATACGATGGACACTTTCGTCGATTCGTCCTGGTACTTCATGCGGTATACCTCGCCCGGCAACGACCAGGCCATGGTCGATGCGCGCAACGATTACTGGATGCCGATGGACCAGTACATCGGCGGCATCGAACATGCCGTGCTGCACTTGCTGTACGCGCGATTCTGGACCCGCGTCATGCGCGACATGGGGCTGCTGAAGTTCGACGAGCCCTTCACCAAGCTGCTGTGCCAGGGCATGGTGCTCAACCATATCTATTCGCGCAAGAACGCCCAGGGCGGCATCGAATATTTCTGGCCCGAGGAAGTCGAAAACGACTATGACGCCAAGGGTGCCATCACCGGCGCCCACCTGAAGGCCGACGGCTCCGAAGTGCACTACGGCGGCGTGGGCACCATGTCCAAGTCCAAGAACAACGGCGTCGATCCGCAAGCGCTCATCGATACGCTGGGCGCCGATACGGCACGCCTGTTCGTCATGTTCGCCAGCCCGCCGGAGCAAACGCTCGAGTGGTCCGACTCCGGTGTCGAGGGAGCCAACCGGTTCCTGCGCCGCCTGTGGTCGCACAGTTATGCGCAGCGCGACGCCGTGGCGCGCGGCCTGGCGGCCGGCATCGACTGGTCCCAGGCTCCGGCCGCCGTAAAAGACTTGCGCCGCGAGGTCTACAGCCTGCTCAAGCAAGCCGATTACGACTACCAGCGTATCCAGTACAACACGGTGGTATCCGCCTGCATGAAAATGCTCAATGCCATCGACGACGCCACGCTGCCCGATGGCGCCCACGCAGACGCCGCGCGCGCCGAGACCCTGGGCGTGCTGCTGCGTGTGCTGTACCCCGTGGTGCCGCACGTCACCTGGCTGCTGTGGCGCGACCTGGGCTACGCCGCTTCGCTGGGCGATCTGCTCGACGCACCGTGGCCGCACGTCGACGAAGCCGCGCTGGTGGCCGACGAAATCGAACTCATGCTGCAAGTCAATGGCAAGCTGCGTGGCTCCATCCGCGTGGCGGCCCAGGCATCCAAGGCCGATATCGAACAAATCGCCGCGGCCCAGGAAGAGGTCGCCCGCTTCCTCGAGGGCCGCCCGCCCAAGCGCGTCATTGTCGTGCCGGGCAAGCTGGTCAACGTCGTAGGCTAAGAGGTTCCGCATGCATCCTGCCCCGCAACGCTTCTCTTCCCGCTGGCTGCTGCGCGCCGCCAGCCTGGCGGCCGTCATGGTGCTGGCGGCGTGCGGGTTCGCGCTGCGCGGCGTCACGCCGCTGCCGTTCGACACCATGTATGTCGGCATTCCCGACAACACCCGCTTCGGGGCCGACGTGCGCCGAGCGCTGCGGGCGGCCTCTCCCGACACGCGCCTGGTCGATCAGACCGACCAGGCCCAGGCCATCCTGCAAATGGTGCGCAACGAGCGCACGCTGCGCGAAGTCTCGCTCAATGCACAGGGCCGGGTCGAAGAATACGAACTGGGCATCCTGTTCACGTTTCGCCTGATCGACAGCAAGGGGGTGGCCATCCTACCCGACACCACCCTGTCGGTATTCCGCGACATGCCCTACGACGACCAGGTCGTGCAAGCCAAGCAGGCCCAGATCGAAAGCCTGTACCAGTCGATGCAGCAATCGCTGGTCAGCCGCCTGCTGCGCCGCCTGACCGCGCCCGATGTG
>DASPIV010000154.1:0-2316 GCA_035628955.1 Bordetella sp. | reverse complement strand
GAGCCCCATTTTTCGGATTCGCTCTCGATGAAGGCGGCAAACTCTCGCGGGGAATCGCCGATGGTCAGCATCCCCTGCGTGTCGAGCTTCTCGCGCACGGCCGGGTCTTGCAGCGTCTTGACCAGCGCGGCGTGCAGTTTCTGCACAATCTCGGGTTTCATGTGGGCCGGCCCGATAATGCCCATCCAGCCCACGGCCTCGAAGTCTTCGTACCCCATGCTGGCCAGCGGCTTGACCTCGGGCAGTGCCGGAATCGACGCGCGCGTGGTCACCGCCAACGCGCGCAGGTCGCCGCGGTTGATGAAAGGCGTGACCGTGGGCGAAGCCTCGAACAGCACGTCGATCTGCCCGCCGATCAGGTCGGTGATGGCGGCCGGCCCGCCTTTGTAGGGCACATGCAGCATCTGCACGTTGGCACGCTGTTTGAACATTTCCTGGGTCAGGTGGCTGGTCGAACCGTTGCCGGGCGACCCGAAATTAAGCTTGTTGGGCTGGGCCTTGGCCGCCGCCACCAGGTCTTGCACCGACTTGATGTCCGACTTGGCCGATACGACCATGGTCTGCGCCACGGCAGCCACGTTCATGATGGCCGTGAAATCCTTTACCGGGTCGTAGTGGGTGTTCTTGAACAAGTGCGGGGCTATGCCCAGCGGACCACTGGAACTCATGCCCAGCGTGTAGCCATCGGGCGCGGCACGCGCCACCATGCCGGTGCCCAGGGTGCCGCCGGCTCCCGGCTTGTTCTCGACGATGATGGGCTGGCCCAGCACCTTGGCCAGTCCGTCGCTGACGACGCGGGCCAGCAGATCCACCGATTGGCCGGCCGGGTAGGGTACCAGCATGGTGATGGGCTTGCTGGGGTAGTTGTCCTGGGCAGCCGAGGCGGGCAGCGCGCATGGCCCGAGCGCGCAGGTCAGCGCAGCTGCTTTCAGCATGTGTGTGGTTCTGTTCATGTTGTCTCCGTTATGCGCCGGTGCGGCCAGCGAGTCATTTATAGGCAGCGCGGCCAGGCGCCTTGCTCTCCAGATTATGCGCAAGGCGGGCAATGTGCGGCTATGTTTCAGCTACCTTCAGAAGTTATAAAATCTATCGTGTGAATACCCGCTACTTAAGTACTCTCCTGGCCATCCAGCGCTATGGGTCCATGGCCGAAGCCGCGCGCCGGCTGAACATCACGCATGGCGCGGTGGCCCAGCAAA
Organism: Bordetella sp.; assembly: GCA_035628955.1. Classification (GTDB taxonomy): domain Bacteria; phylum Pseudomonadota; class Gammaproteobacteria; order Burkholderiales; family Burkholderiaceae_B; genus Bordetella_A. The sequence continues at coordinate 1,117 of DASPIV010000154.1, read as the reverse complement.
TACGCGCGCTCGAATCGCATGTCAATGCGCCCTTGGTGGCCCGGTCCGGCAAGACCGTGCACCTGACCGAGGCCGCCCATCGCATACTCGAGACATCGCAGAAAATATTGGACGATGTCGATACGCTGGCCGTCCTGGCGCATACCCGCGAAATCCGGGGCGAGCTTCGCCTGGGCACGGGCAATACCTCGCTGAACAGCACCGTGCCCAATATCCTGGCCACGCTGGCCGCCCGTTATCCGGATCTGCACGTATTCATCCGGGCGGGCCTGTCCCCCGAGTTCTACGCTGGCGTCGAAAGCGGCGAACTGGACGTGGCCATCGCCGTGGAAGCGCCGTTCGAGCTGCCCAAGAAACTGGTGTGGCACCTGCTGCGCGAAGAACACTTTTCATTGCTGGCGCCGGCCGGGCATCAGGGGCGCAGCGCCCGTGACCTGCTCGGCGCCGAAGACTTCATCCGCTACGAAGCGGGCAGCTGGATAGGCAACCTGATCGACCAGTATCTGAAGCAGACGGGCATTGCCACGCGCGACCGCTACGAACTGGCCTCTACCGAGTCGATCGCGCTGATGGTCAGCAAAGGCCTGGGCGTGGCCATCGTGCCCAATGCCTGGCACTTGTGGAAGCAGGGCCTGAACGTCATCAGCCTGCCCTTGCCAGTGCCCTGCCAGCCGCGCCGGTTCGGTTTGATCTGGGCGCGGTCTTGCCCGCGCATGCAATTGGTCGAGGCGTTCGTGAAGGCGGCCGAGCAGGAGTATCGCGGGTAAGGCTTATTCGAGCGTCCAGGGGCGCCACGGCAAATGGCATGGCGTATGGGGATTTACCCGTACTGGGAGCCGCGGCGGTGCAAGCTGCGGCAAGGGCAAGGCCGCCGCTGGCCACATTCCGGCACAACCATAACCCTTTGTCTTGAAAGAAAAAAACCCGTTCGGCAGCAAGTATGCCGAACGCTTTCGTATCAGGACATTCCTTAAAGGAATAAAAACTTAAGCGTTTAATTCCCTTTTGACTCATCCGTGTTTTTTGCATGATCGCTACTCCTGGAGCACAAACCCCCATGCAGAACACATCGCCCTTTACCCTGAATTCCGCCCCGCCAGTGCTCAGCGCCGACCTT
>DASPIV010000153.1:0-4814 GCA_035628955.1 Bordetella sp. | reverse complement strand
TTGATGGCCGGAAAGAACCGCCGCCATCACCGCTACATTGGCTGATGGCAGGCCAGGCCGGGCGGCAATAAATTAGGGACGCTTCACTAGGGCCTTCGGGCAACTGGGCCGGCAACGGCCCACCTGCGCCTGCTTTCGCCGTTAAAAATTGCAAATTTTTTTACACAAAACAAATTTGCTAACATCTTCCGGTGACGATTCGCCCTTTTCCCTGATTGTGCTGTATTCCTGATGCGGTCCCTCCATGCCTTCTCGCCTCGATGCCCGCGCGACTCGTCACTATTTTGACAGCGCTTTTCATTGCCCGGCGGTGAGAGTATTGCCCAATGAATACTATGTCGCGACAGCGGACGAAGACCTCATGATCTCGACCGTGCTGGGCTCCTGTGTCGCGGCCTGCATCCGGGATCCTCATGTCGGCGTGGGGGGCATGAACCACTTCATGCTGCCCGAAGGCGATGCCGATACGCCGGCCTCGGCCACCATGCGCTACGGCGCCTACGCCATGGAAGTGCTGATCAACGAATTGCTCAAGGCCGGCGCCTCGCGCGAGCGCCTGGAAGCCAAGGTATTCGGCGGCGGCGCGGTACTGAGCGCCATGCAGCAGCTCAATATCGGCGAACGCAATGCGCGCTTCGTGCTCAATTACCTGAAGACCGAAGGCATCCCGGTGCTGGCGCAAGACCTGGGCGACGTGCATGCGCGCCGCATTGGGTACTTTCCGCGCAGCGGCCAGGTGATGGTGCGCAAGCTGGCGCCCCACCACCACAAGGCCGAGGCGCTTATCGCGCAGCGCGAACAGGCGGCGGCCCAGACCGCGCGGGCCCAGGCCCAGACCCCGCCGCGCGTGGAGCGCTTCGAAACGCCAGGCACGACGCCACGCTTCGAGCGCCGCCCCCGGCCCATTACCGCCACGCGCTGAGCCCCCGCTCAGGCGGCGCGCACGCCATCTATGGACACCACGGTCGCACTGAAGCCCTGCAACAATTCGGCGCGCCGTGCGGCCGCCTTCTGCATGGCGGCTTCCTTGACGTGGCCGTATCCCCGTATTGTTTCCGGAAGGCTGGCCAACGCCACGGCCCGATCCAGGCTGGCTCGGTCCAGCTTGGGCAGAATGGCCAGCAGGTCGCTGCGATACGTCTCGATCAGGGCGCGTTCGGCACGGCGCTCGGCGGTATAGCCGAACACATCCAGCGGCGTGCCACGCAAGAAACGCAGCCGAGCCAGCACGCCGAACGCCTTCAGCACGCCCTGGCCGTATGCGCGCTTGACCAGGCGGCCTTGCGCATCGCGGCGGGCCAGCAGCGGCGGCGCCAGGTGCAGCCGCAGCTTCCAGTCGCCTTCGAATTGGGCGTCGATCTGCTTCAGGAATTCGCCATCGGTATACAGGCGCGCCACCTCGTACTCGTCTTTATACGCCATCAGCTTGAAGTAATAGCGGGCCACCGCGGCCGCCAGGCGAGTGGTGCCGGTAGCCGCCTGCTCAGCCTGCGCCACGCGCTCGACCAGGTCGCGGTAGCGGGCGGCGTAAGCGGCATTCTGGTAGGCCGCCAGGAAGTCGCTGCGCACCGCCAGCAACGCTTCGAGCTCGCCGGCGGGGCGTTTGATATCGACCACTGCGCCACCGGGCTGGCCGCGCCGCACTTCGACGAAACCATCGGCCTGCGGCGCCGCGGCGCCACCCACCAGGCGCTGCACGGCGGCCAGGTCGTGCGCGGCACGGCGTCCCCAGGCAAACGCCGCCAGATTGGCCGGCACCTGCTGGCCATTCAGTTCGATGGCGCGCAGCAAGGCCGCCTGGCCCAGCGGCAGCCAGCCTTTCTGGTAGGCGTAGCCCATCATCAGTGGATTCGCGTAGATAGCGTCGCCCAGCAAGCCAACCGCCAATCCCGCGGCATCGATCGAATCGACGCGGCCTGCGCCGCACGCGGCGCGCAGGTCGGCCTGCAGGTCGGCGCCGGGCAGGCGCCAGTCTGGGTCATTGACGAACGCGGCGGTGGGCGCCACATCGCTGTTGAGCAGCACGCGGGTGCGGCCGGCATGCATGCGGGCCACCGATTCCTGGCTGGCCGCCACGACCAGGTCGCCCGCCAGCACCAGGTCGGCCTCGCCCATGGCCACGCGGGTGTTGAGCAAGCCATCGGGCGACTGGGTCAGCATCACGTGCGAATACACCGCGCCGCCCTTCTGGGCCAGGCCCGCCATGTCCAGCACCGAACAGCCCTTGTCTTCCAGGTGCGCGGCCATGCCCAGCAACTGGCCTATGGTTACCACGCCCGTGCCGCCCACCCCGGCCACGAACACCCCGTACGGCTGCGCTAGGGCGGGCGCCGCCGGCTCGGGCAGACCGGCATCGATGGCGCCTTCCTGGGCAAGAGCCTGGGGCTTGCGCAAGCGCCCGCCCTCGACCGTGACCAGGCTGGGGCAGAACCCCTTGAGACAGGAATAATCTTTATTGCAGCTCGACTGGTTGATGGTGCGCTTGCGGCCGAACTCGGTTTCCAGCGGCTCGACCGACAGGCAGTGCGATTGCTCGGAACAGTCGCCGCAGCCTTCGCAGACGCGGTCGTTGATGACCACCCGCCGCGCCGGATCGGGATACGCGTTGCGCTTGCGGCGGCGCCGCTTCTCGGTGGCGCAGGTCTGGTCGTAGACCAGCACGGACACGCCCGGGTATTCGCGCAGTTCGCGCATCACGGCGTCCAGTTCGTCGCGATGCCGCACCGGCACGCCAGGCGCCAGGTTGGTAACGCGCTGGTATTTGTGCGGTTCATCGGTCACGACGACGATCCTGTCGATACCCTCGGCCGCCATCTGGCGGGTGATCATCGGCACATCGATGGGACCGTCCACCGGCTGGCCGCCCGTCATGGCGACCGCATCGTTGAACAGGATCTTGTAGGTGACAGGCACCTTGGCCGCCACCGCCGCCCGGATGGCGAGCAGGCCCGAGTGGTAATAGGTGCCGTCGCCCAGGTTGGCGAATACATGCTTTTCGTCGGTGAACGGCGCCTGCCCTATCCATGGCACGCCTTCGCCGCCCATCTGGGTATAGGCCTGGGTATTGCGGCCCATCCAGGTCACCATATAGTGGCAGCCGATACCGGCCATGCCGCGCGACCCTTCGGGCACGCGCGTGGATGTGTTGTGCGGGCAGCCCGAACAGAACCAGGGCTTGCGCTCGGCCACCACGCGTGGCCTGGCCAGCGCCTGTTCGCGGGCCGCAATGAAGGCCAGCCGGGCCTCGATGCCGGCCCGCACATCGTCGGGCAGCTCGAAACGCAGCAGGCGCGCGCCCACCGCCTTGGCCACCATCGCGGGCGAGAATTCATAGTGAGCAGGCAGCAGCCAGTTGCCTTGCGGCACCGACCATTCGCCGCCGTCCTTGTCGTCGAACTTTCCCACCACGCGCGGAATCTTCTTGCCCGTGCCGATCCAGCTGAACAGCTCTTCCTTCAACTGGTATTCCAGCACCTGGCGCTTTTCCTCGACTACCAGAATCTCGTCGAGCCCCTCGGCGAATTGCTGCACGCCGGTGGCTTCCAGCGGCCATACCATGCCCACCTTGAACAGGCGCAGGCCGATGCGGCGACAGGCGTCTTCGGTCAGGCCCAGGTCGGCCAGGGCCTGACGGGTATCCAGATAGGCCTTGCCGGATGTCATGATGCCAAAGCGCGCCTGGCTTTGCGGCACGTGCCATAGTTCGCGGTTCAGGCCGTTGGCACGCGCATAGGCCAGCGCGGCATACAGTTTGTAGTCCAGCAGCCGGGCTTCCTGCTGCAAGGGCGTATCGGGCAGGCGGATACTCAGGCCGTCGGGCGGTAGCTGGAAATCGCCCGGCAGCACGATCGGCACCCGATCCGGATCGACGTCTACCGAGGCCGAGACCTCGACGATGTCGGTGATGCATTTCATGCCCACCCAGACCCCGGCGTAACGGCTCATGGCCCAGCCGTGCAACCCATAGTCCAGCACTTCCTGGACGCTGGACGGAAACAGCGCCGGGATCATGCAGGCCTTCAGGATGTGGTCGCTCTGGTGCGGCAGCGTGGACGATTTGGCGGGGTGGTCGTCACCCGCCACCACCAGCACGCCACCGTGGGGCGCGGTGCCGGCCGCGTTGGCATGCTTGAACACGTCGCCGCAGCGGTCCACGCCCGGGCCCTTGCCGTACCACATGCCGAACACGCCATCGTAGCGGGCACCCGGAAACAGGTTGACCTGCTGCGAACCCCATACCGCGGTGGCGGCCAGGTCTTCGTTGATACCCGGCTGGAATTCGATGTGGTGCGCCTTCAGGTACTTGGCGGCCTTCCACATGTTCAGGTCGACGCCGCCCAGCGGCGAGCCGCGATAACCCGAGATGAAGCCTGCCGTGTTCAGCCCGACGCGCTGGTCGCGCACCCGCTGCATCATGGGCAGGCGCACCAGCGCATGGATGCCGCTCATCCAGGCACGGCCGGTTTCCAGGGTGTATTTGTCGTCCAGTTGGACGGAAGCAAGCGCCGCGCGCTGCGCGGACGTAAGAGGGGCATTCATGTCTACTCCGAGGGTCTTGGATGCCCGGGCCAGTTGCGCGCGCCGGCTCTTGTGAAGCTGGGGCGGGTTGGAACGGGCGATAGTGCCGTTGGTATCTTCGGGTTGTAACCGGGGGCGCAAGCCGGCGCAATAGGGGGTGGGCGTCGATGGGGTGTAGTGGTACGGCACTGGGCGTGCTGCTTGATGGGGAATTGCGTTGTGGCTCGGGGGATTGCTGGCCCCGTCCCGCGGCGCATCCTGGCCATTGCGGGACAGGCCAGCCTCGCCGTTCTGGG
>DASPIV010000152.1:0-4244 GCA_035628955.1 Bordetella sp. | reverse complement strand
TGGAAACCGACCTGTTCAACGCAGGCGTGCGCCCCGCCATCAACGCCGGTATCTCGGTGTCGCGGGTGGGTGGTGCGGCCCAGACCAAGGTCATCAAGAAGCTGTCCGGCGGTATCCGTACCGACCTGGCGCAGTATCGTGAACTGGCCGCCTTCGCGCAATTCGCCTCCGACCTCGACGACGCCACCCGTCGCCAGCTCGAGCGCGGCAAGCGCGTGGTCGAACTGCTCAAGCAGCCGCAGTACCAGCCGCTGCAAGTATGGGAACTGGCCGTCACGCTGTACACGGTCAACAATGGCTACCTGGACGACGTGGACGTGGCGCAGGTCCTGGCCTTCGAAAAATCGCTGAAGGATCAACTCAAGGCCAAGCATGCCGGCCTGATCCAGCGCATCGAAGACACCAAGGAACTGTCCAAGGACGACGAAGCCGAACTGGCTGCTGCCGTCCAGGATTTCAAGAAGCACGGTGCTTTTTAAGGCAATGTCTGGCGTAGTGGCGGGCCTGGCGCCCGCCCTACGGTAGGGCGGGGCGAGCCCCGGCCGCAACCCCGCCAAGCCGTTACAACAGGAAAGCGCAATGCCCGGAATCAAGGAAATCCGAACCAAGATCAAGAGCGTGCAAAACACGCGCAAGATCACCAAGGCGATGGAAATGGTCGCTGCATCCAAAATGCGCAAGGCGCAGGAGCGGATGCGCGCGGGTCGTCCGTACGCCACCAAAGTGCGCGAGATCGCTGCGCACCTGATGCAGGCCAACCCCGAATACAGCCATCCGTACCTGGTTGAACGCGAGGTCAAGGCGGTGGGCGTGGTGCTGGTCACCACCGACAAGGGTCTGTGCGGTGGCCTGAACACCAACATCAGCCGCGTGACGCTGGCCAAACTCAAAGACTTCGGCCAGCGCGGTATTCGCGTGCAGACGACGGCGTTCGGCAACAAGGGCCTGGGCCTGCTGACCCGCCTGGGAGCCAACCTGGTCTCGCACGAAGTGCAACTGGGCGACAAACCCGACCTTGACCGCCTGCTGGGCGCCATCAAGGTGCAGCTCGATGCCTACCTCAACGGCGAGATCGACGCGCTGTACGTGGCGGCTACCCGCTTCATCAACACCATGAAGCAAGAGCCGGTGTTCCTGCGCTTGCTGCCGCTGGCCAGCGGTTTGGATGATCCCTTCCAAACGGGTGTCGAAGCCATGGCTTCTACCGCCGAGGTCAAGTCGAACTACAGCTGGGACTACATCTACGAGCCCGACGCCAAGAGCGTGATCGACGACCTGTTGCAGCGTTACGTCGAAGGTCTGCTGTACCAGGCCGTGGCCGAGAACATGGCCTCGGAACAGTCGGCCCGGATGGTCGCCATGAAGGCAGCATCGGATAACGCCAAGAAGGTCATCGGCGACCTGCAACTGGTCTACAACAAGACCCGCCAGGCAGCGATCACCAAGGAAATTTCGGAAATCGTAGGGGGCGCGGCCGCCGTTTGAGCAGCCTGCATCCCGTCAAAAAGCTATCAAGCAAGGAATCGACATGAGCAACGGAACCATCGTTCAGTGCATCGGCGCCGTGGTGGATATTCAGTTCCCCCGCGATCAAATGCCCAAGATTTACGAAGCCCTTACCCTGGCCGACGAAACTTCGCCGTTCGCCGAAAAGGGCCTGACGCTGGAAGTCCAGCAACAGCTGGGTGACGGCGTGGTGCGCACCATCGCGCTGGGCTCCAGCGACGGCCTGCGCCGCGGCATGAAAGTCACGGGCACCGGCGCCCCGATCTCGGTGCCCGTGGGCACCGGCACGTTGGGCCGCATCATGGATGTGCTGGGTCGTCCCATCGACGAAGCCGGTCCCATCCAGCACGAAGAAAAACGCGGCATCCACCAGCCGGCTCCCCGTTTCGACGAATTGTCGCCGTCGGTAGAGCTGCTGGAAACCGGCATCAAGGTTATCGACCTGGTCTGCCCGTTCGCCAAGGGCGGCAAGGTGGGCCTGTTCGGCGGCGCCGGCGTGGGCAAAACCGTCAACATGATGGAACTGATCAACAACATCGCCAAGCAGCACAGCGGCCTGTCGGTGTTTGCCGGCGTGGGCGAGCGTACCCGCGAAGGCAACGACTTCTACCATGAAATGGAAGAGTCGAAGGTGCTGGACAAGGTAGCCATGGTGTTCGGCCAGATGAACGAGCCCCCGGGCAACCGTCTGCGCGTGGCCCTGACCGGCCTGACCATGGCCGAGAAGTTCCGCGACGAAGGCCGCGACATCCTGTTCTTCGTCGACAACATCTACCGCTACACCCTGGCCGGTACCGAAGTGTCGGCGCTGCTGGGCCGTATGCCGTCCGCCGTGGGCTACCAGCCCACGCTGGCCGAAGAAATGGGCAAGCTGCAAGAGCGCATCACGTCCACCAAGACCGGTTCCATCACGTCGATCCAGGCCGTGTACGTGCCTGCCGACGACTTGACCGACCCGTCGCCCGCCACCACCTTCCAGCACTTGGACTCCACTGTCGTGCTGTCGCGTGACATCGCGGCCCTGGGTATCTACCCCGCCGTGGATCCGCTGGATTCGTCCAGCCGCCAGCTCGACCCGCAAGTCGTGGGCGAAGAGCACTACGCGGTGGCCCGTGGCGTGCAGCAAACGCTGCAGCGCTACAAGGAACTGCGCGACATCATCGCCATTCTGGGTATGGACGAACTGTCGCCCGACGACAAGCAAGCCGTGGCGCGCGCCCGCAAGATCCAGCGCTTCCTGTCGCAGCCGTTCCACGTGGCCGAAGTGTTCACCGGTTCGCCGGGCAAGTACGTGCCGCTGGCCGAAACCATCCGCGGTTTCAAGATGATCGTCGAGGGCGAGTGCGACGCGTTGCCCGAGCAGGCGTTCTACATGGTCGGCACCATCGACGAAGCCTTCGAGAAGGCCAAGAAACTGCAATAAGGATTTCATATGGCTACCCTGCAAGTGGATGTCGTCAGTGCAGAAGAAGCGATCTTCGCCGGTGAAGCGAAATTCGTGACCCTGCCTGGCGAAGCGGGTGAGCTGGGCATCCTGCCCGGGCACACCCCGCTGATTTCGCGCATACGCCCCGGGACGGTCAAGATCGTCCGTGCCGATGGAGGCGAGGAAAACATCTTCGTCGCCGGGGGCATCCTGGAAGTGCAGCCAGGCATGGTCACGGTGCTGGCCGATACGGCCATCCGCGCCGCCGACCTGGACGAAGCCCGCGCCGTGGCGGCGCGTGAAAAGGCCGAAGAAGCCTTGCGCAACGCCAAGGACAAGGCCGATATCGCCGTCGTCGAAGCCGAACTAGCCATGCTGGCAGCCCAGGCTATCGCAGCCCGCAAGCTGCGCCAGACGCGCAGCACGCACTGAAGTGAAAACCCACCCCCGAAGCGCTGCGCGCTTCCCCTTCAAGGGGGCGACGCTGGCGGACCGGCAAAGCCGGCTCCGCTGCGTCCCCGATGAGCCGCACCGGTTTTCATTCCTGGGCGGGTCGCGCGGCGCGCGGTGAAACACTGAGGCGCATGCTACCCAAAGGCGGCCCTGGCCGCCTTTTTTCATGTGCGTCCGACAAGCACAATTAACGTCCTGCCGGGAGCGATATTCGTATAAGCCGCAGCGCGGGAACTGCGAATATCGCTGGGGCGCACTGACGCGTACGCTTTCATTTATTGCGTACGTATCCAGGAGCCTGTTTTGCGGGAAACACTTGATTGCGCTGTTCTGATGACCCCAGGCCATGAAGCCTGGGTACAAGACTGGGTAGGCCGCCATCACGGCCAGCTGGGCCGCTTGCGGCTGCATGCCCAGCAACTGTCCGAACTGGCGCCCACAGCATCCGCCGCAACTGCGGCGCCCGGGTTGCCCGGGTTACCTGATACCCAGTTGTTGGCGCGGGCGCGGCTGGCCTTGCGGCGTTTCGATTGCTGCGTCATCCCGGTGGCACCCGCCTCGCTGTCGTGGGTACGCACGGCACTGGCCAATGCCGGCACCGAACCCCGCACGCCGTTGGTGCCCCTGGTGTTCGACATTACCGCGCCCGCCATCCTTGACCTGCTGGCGCTGGGCGCCGCCGACTTCGTCCGCGCGCCGGCTTGCCCCGACGAACTACGCGCCCGCCTGATGCGCTTGTGCCGCGCCAGCTTGTCCATGGCAGAGCGGGGCGGCCCCGGCAGCCTTGCCGGTCCGTCTTGCGCGGTGCGCGAACCCGTGCTGTCTTATGGTGCCCGGCCAGGCCCGCGCCGGGCAAACA
>DASPIV010000151.1:0-6252 GCA_035628955.1 Bordetella sp. | reverse complement strand
AGGCGGCATTGCCTGCGGCGCCGCGCGCTGTGCTGCATCGCTACCCGCAGGCCGATCACGGTTTCTATACCCGTGGCGCGGCACAGGATGCCGATCTGGCGCACGCGCGCACGCAGCGCTTCCTGGCGTCGGCGCTGGGAGCGGATCAATGAAGGTACTGCAGGGCATCCGGATACTGGACCTGGGGAATTTCATTACCGCGCCATTGGCCGGCATGCTGCTGGGCGAGCTGGGTGCCGACGTGATCAAGGTCGAGCGGCCCGGCACCGGCGACCCCTTCCGGGCGTTCAAGGGCGGGCTGTACAGCCCGCAGTTCCAGGCGCACAACCGGAACAAGCGCAGTCTGTCGCTGGACTATGCGCGGCCGCAAGGGTTGGCCGTACTGGACCGGCTGATTGCCGGGGCCGACGCCATCATCCTGAACATGCGTCCTGGCGTGGAGGAAAAGCTCGGCCTGGGCGCGCAACGGCTGCAGGCGCTGAATCCGCGCCTGGTGTATTGCGCGATTACGGGATTCGGGTCGACGGGGCCCTATGCCACCAGGCCTGCCTACGACAACGTCGGCCAGGCCGCTTCGGGCTGGCTGTCCATGTTTCATGCCGGGCCGGATCCCAAGGTGGCCGGCCCGGCAGTGTCGGATGCGGCGGCCGGCATTTATGCCGGCCTGGGAATACTGGGCGCGCTGGTGGAGCGCGGGCACACCGGCCGGGGCCGCAAGGTCGAGGTCAGCATGCTGGAAGCAATGATCGCCATGGCGTGCGAGCCGCTGGGGTCGATGTTGGCCACCGGGCAGGTGCCTTCCCTGTACAGCCGGGCGGCGATGTCCCAGTCTTATGTGGTGACCTGCCGCGACCAGCGCCGGATCGGGCTGCACCTGTCGTCGCCCGAGAAGTTCTGGCGCGGCCTGGTGGCGGGCATCGATCGCCCCGATCTGTTGACCGCTTATCCCACGCGCATCGAGCGCGTCGATCGCTACGCCGAACTGGCGGCGATATTGGCGGCAGCGTTCGCCGAGCAAGACCGCGACTACTGGGTGCCCCGCCTGGAACGCCACGACGTGCCGTTTACGCCCGAGCGCCGCCTGGACGAACTGGCGGACGATCCGCAGGTTCGTCACCAGCGCGTGTTCTACGAGCAAGTCCATCCGCGCCATGGAACGTTGCGCGCGGCGCATCGGCCCATCCGGTATGACGGCGACAACCGTAGTGATTTCCTGCCTCCGCCCGACCTGGGCGAGCACACCGCCGAAGTGCTGCATGAAGCAGGTTTGTCAGATGAAGAGCTGTGGGACCTGCGCCAGACCGGCGTTGTCTGAACAGCTCTGTAAAAAGGGGAACGTCACATGAGCACACTGATGCAATGCGCACGCGCGGCCGCCGCGATGCTGCTGGGCCTGGCCTGTGGAATGGCGCATGGCGCATGGCCCGAACGGCCGGTTCGCCTGGTGGTGTCGTCGGGGGCTGGCGGATCCGCCGATATCCTGGCCAGGTCCCTGGCCGAGAAGCTGACGGCGGCGCTGGGGCAGCCGTTCATCGTGGAGAACAAGCCGGGCGCGGGCGGCCACCTTGGGGCCGCCCAGGTGGCCCGCGCTCCGGCGGACGGCTATGTGTTCCTGGTAAGCGGCAGCCCGACGCATTCGGTCGGTCCGCACTTGTACAAGAACCTGACGTACGACCCCATGCGCGACGTGCCGCCGGTGGCCATGGCGGCCGTGGCACCCAATCTGCTGGTCGTGAACACGGACCTGCCGGTCAAGTCCCTGGCGCAACTGGTCGCCCTGGCAAGGCAGCGGCCTGGTGAGCTTACGTATTCGTCGGCGGGGAGCGGAACGTCTGGCCATCTGGCGGGAGCCATGTTGCAGAGCATGGCGGATATCCGTATCAAGCACGTTCCGTACAAGACCGGACCCGAGGCCGTTACCGCCGTGTTGGCGGGAAATGTGTCGATGACTTTTTTCACCTTGCCGTCGGTGCTGCCCCAGGTGCAGGCCGGAAAACTGCGCGCCCTGGCGGTGACATCCAGCGCGCGTACCGCGCTGGCGCCCTCGGTGCCCACCGTGGCCGAAGAGGGTTATCCCGGTTTCGAGGCCTTGGCCTGGTATGGGCTGTTCGCGCCCAAAGATACCCCGCGCGAAGCTGTGGATCGGTTGAGCGCCGAGATCGAACGCATCGTGCAGCATCCGGACATGAAAGAAAAGCTGACCCAGTTGGGGGCAGAGCCGCACTACCTGAACGCCGCGCAACTAGAGGCCTATGTGGGGGTGGAGTCGCCCAAATGGAAGGCACTGATAGACGCTTCTGGCGCGGAGTCGGATTGATGGACGCCGCTATGCCGATCGCCGAACCTGTCGCCGGCTGGAAGATATATGTGCGCCAACTGGCCTATGCCCGCCCCGTTCAGTGGAGCGACCTGACTGAATCGGCGGCGAGCTTCGTGGTGCTGCGCATCGAGACTGAATCCGGTTGCGCGGGCGCCGCCGAGTTGGCCGTCAAACCGACCTGGGTCGGCGCCACGGCTGCCAGCCTGAGTTGCGTGCTGGCCGAAGTATTCGAACCCTTGGTCCGCAAGCAGGGTCTGTCGGACCCGCGCCAGTTGCGGGCCGCCCTGGAAGTGATTCCCGGCAACCAGCCCGCCAAGGCCCTGATCGACAACGCGTGCTGGGACTGGCATGCCGCGCGCACGGGCGTACCGCTGTGGCGCCAATGGAAGGGCCGGCGGCAGGTCCCCGTGTCGTGGGCCGTTACGCGCCAGGCACCCGATGCAATGGCCCGCGAAGCGGGCGACATGGTGCAACGCTTTGGATTCCGTACCCTGAAGATAAAGGGCGGGCAGGGGCAGGCGATGGACCTGGCCTGCATGGCCGCGGTCAGGCACGCCGTTGGAGACCATGTCGCGCTATATGTGGATGCCAATGGCGCCTACCCGGCCAGCGAAGCGCCGGCTTACGCCCGCGCCATGGCCCAGGCCGGCGCAGCCTGGGTCGAAGACCCCTGCCCCTTCTATCCAGACCGGGCCTACCCGGCGCTGCAGCAAGAAGCGGGTGTGCCGCTGCTGGTGGATTTCGGCATGACGAGCCTGCGCGATGCGCGCCTGTTCCTGGAACGCGGAGCCTTGGGGCTAAGTCTCAAGCCTGGCCGCTTCGGGCTGTCGGATGTGTTGGCGATGCGGGATCTGGCGACGGCCGCCGGCAGTGGCATGGTGGCGGGACTGATGGGTGAAAGCGCGCTGGGGACGTGGGCCGGGCTGCAATTTGCCGCCGCCATGCCCGCCCCAGTGTTGCCAGCCGAACTAACCTGGTTTCTCGCAATGCGCGAGCAGTTCATTGCGGATGTCCCTTGCGTCGTCGACGGAGAAATCGCCATGCCCGATTGGCCGTCGGTGTGCGAGCGGGTCGAGTGGGCGGCGATGGCCGATTTCCAGGTGCGGCCATGAATCCGGTGCGCTATCGCGATCTTGCCGTGGGTGCCACCTACGTGAGCACCGCCCGCACCTTGACCCAGTCCGACTTGTCGCTGTCCTGCATGCTTACGGGGGACTGGCACCCCATCCATGCGGATGAGGTCTACTGCCGCGCCGAAGGCATACGAGGGCCCATGTTCCATGGTCCTTACGGAATTCTGCTGGCCATGGGCATGGCGACCCGCTTGCCCGAATTCGCCGAGCCGGTGATAGGAGCGTTGGGCCTGAGAGAGTGGCGCTACCGGCGCCCCATGCTGGTGGGCGACACCGTGCACGTCCGCACATCCATTTTCGAAACGCGGATCGCGTCGGATGGCGGACGTGGCGTGGTCGAACGGCATTTCGAACTGCTGGATGCCCAGTCCCGGGTTATCCAGGAAGGCTACGGCAGCACGTTGCTGCGCCTGGCTTCGGAAGGGGAAAAAGCATGATTCTGGGCGACATCATCGAGCGCAATGCGCGCTGTTATCGTGATCATCCGGCTTTTGTATTCGAGGAGCGCACCATCAGCCACGGCGACTTCGCCGAGCGGGTCCGCCGGTTGTGCAACGCCCTGATCGGCCTGGGCCTCGAGCGGGGCAGCCGGATCGCCATCCTGGCCCAGAATTGCCCGGAGTACCTGGAACTGTATGCCGCCGCGGGTACGTGCGGATTCATCGCCGTCGGGCTCAACTACCGGCTGGCGCAGGCGGACCAGGCAGGCATTCTGCGTGACTGCGAACCCAGCTTGCTGGTGTACGAGCCCGACTATGCCGAACGGGCTGCCGCATTGCGAGCCACGCTGCCCGGACAGGTAAAGGTATTGCGCCTGGGGCCCGGACCGGGCCCGGAAAGCTATGAGCACGCCCTGGCCGGCGCTGGCACGAGCCCACCGCCCTGGCGGGCGCATGGGGACGACACCCTGTTCCTGATCTATACCAGCGGCACGACAGGTACGCCCAAAGGCGTCATGCTGGGCAATGCGCGGCAGGTGGAGCAGGCACGCATGCTGGCCCTGGTGCACGGAGCCTGCCAGGACGACAGGATGCTTATCGTGATGCCCGCGTATCACATCGGCGGCCCCACCGAGCTGCTGAGCTATCTGATATGCGGCGCGACCATCGTGCTGCACAGGAAATTCGACCCCGCCGAGATATTGGCCAGCATCGAGCAGCACCGCGTTACCGCGGCGCATTTCGCCCCGATCATGATTCAGGCCATGATCGATGTTCAGGCCCGGACGCCGTTCGACGTGTCCAGCCTGCAGATGGTGTGCTATGCCTCGGCCCCCATGTCGGTGGCTTTGTCGCGGCTGGCGCGCGCGACATTCGGGCCTGTCTTCATGCAGGTGTACGGAATGACAGAACACGGGCCGGGAACGGCCCTGCTCAAGCATCAACACTTGCCCGACGGGTCGATACCCGAGGCGGCGCGCATGGCATCGGCCGGACAACCCATTCTGGGTGTGGATGTCCGTATCGTCGACGAGAGCGGCGCCGTGCTGCCCGACGGCGGAATCGGCGAGATCCACATGCGTTCCGCGGCCATCATGCAAGGGTACTGGCGCAAGCCGGACGAGACCGCCATCGCGCTGCAGGACGGCTGGATGAAGACCGGCGACCTGGGTTACTTCGACGAAGACGGCTATCTGTTCATCGTGGACCGCAAGAAAGACATGATTATCTCCGGTGGAGAGAACATCTATTCGCGCGAGGTCGAAGAAGCCCTGCTGTTGCATCCGGCGGTGAAAGAAGCCGCCGTCATCGGAGTGCCCGACGAGAAGTGGGGCGAAGCGGTCAAGGCCTTCGTGGTTCTCAAGCCGCATGCGTGCGCGGATGCGGCAACGCTGATCCAGCACTGCCGCGATTGTGTCGCCAGCTACAAGAAGCCGCGCAGCATCGAGTTCATGGATGCGCTGCCCCGGCTGCCCAGTACCAACAAGATAGACAAGAAGGCGTTGCGAGCACCGTACTGGCGCAAGGGCGTCAGGCAGGTTGCCTGATATATGAATACTCGGAGACAAACATGAGCATGGTCCGGAAATTGGCAACAGGCGTTGCCGCGCTGGTCCTGGGAGCGAGCCAGGCGGTTGCGCAGGAAGAGGCGTTTCCCACGAAGATGGTGCGTATCGTGGTTCCCTTCACCGCCGGAGGGCTGGCCGATGTCGTGGCGCGGGGACTGGCGCAGCAGTTGGCCAGCCGATGGTCGCAACCGGTCGTGGTCGAGAACCGGCCGGGCGCCAATACCATCATCGCGGCCGAGTATGTGGCGCGGTCCGCGCCGGACGGCTACACCTTGTTGATGGCCAATGACCCCACCGTGTCATCCAACCAGTACCTATACAGCAAACTGCCTTATGACCCCGTCAAGGATTTCACCCCAGTCGCCAATGTGGTGCAGACCCGGGAGATCCTGCTGGTAAGCAACGAGTTTCCGGCCAGAACCGTAGCGGAGTTGATCGCGTTGGCCAAGTCCCGGCCCGGCCAGGTTACCTACGGATCGTACGGGTTAGGCAGCAAAGCGCACCTGGATGCCGCGACTTTTTCCGCGTTGGCCGGAATCGAAATGAACCATGTGCCTTACAAGGGCGTGGCCGACGTCATGGCGGCGCTGGTGGGCGGGCAGATCAACATGGCCATGGTGGGCGTGCCGCCGTCCATTCCCATGGTCAAGGCGGGCAAGGTGCGTCTGCTGGCCGTGGCCGCGCCGCAGCGGATCCCGACCTTTCCCGATACCCCCACGTTCGCTGAACTGGGCTTTGAAACAATGGTATCGCAGGCTTGGTTCGGACTGATTGCGCCCGCGGGAACGCCG
>DASPIV010000150.1:0-2489 GCA_035628955.1 Bordetella sp. | reverse complement strand
CACGCTGTAGATAGCCATGTGCGCCACGGCGGTTTCCGGGCGTTGTCCCAAAACCACACCGATCCGGTCGCCGCGCTCGACACCCATCTTCACCAAGCCGTTGGCCAACTGGTTGGCCGCTTCCGACAGGCGCGCGTACGTCCAGACTTCGCGGTTGCCGGCTTCGTCTTCGTAATAAATGGCAATGCGCCGCGCGTCAGAACTGCTGGCCGCCCAACGGTGGCAGCAAGCTTCCGCAATATTGAATTGGGTCGGCACGAGCCAGCGGAATGATTGGTAGAGCGCCTGATATTGGTCGTTCATGGCCCTATGTTGTAAGCGCGCCGGCGACTGTCCCTGGGAATGCCGCCTGGGACCGGGATGCCCCAAGTGCAAGCATGACCTAGAGGGCCGCGAACTGCAACATTCCCGTGTTGCTAACGGGGACGTATAAGGGTTTCTACGGGTGCTTGCCCTGGCGGCCCAAGGCCGAGGGCAGTGCCGGCAGCGACAAGGGCCGCCGCGAGCGTCCCGGGCCTGCACCGGCCTCGCGCCGGGCATGGTGCGCGCTCCAGTCCAGCAGCGCCAATTGACCGTCGTGCGACTCGGCCAGGGCCGACAGGCTCTCGACCCAATCGCCATCGTTGCAGTACAGCACCCCGTCCACGTCGCGCAGTTCGGGTTTATGGATGTGGCCGCAGACCACGCCGTCCAGCCCGCGCCGCCGCGCCTCGCCCGCCAGGGCTTCTTCGAAATCGGTAATGAAGGCCACGGCGTTCTTGACCTTGTGCTTCAGGTACTGCGACAGCGACCAGTAATGCAGCCCCAGGCGATGCCTCAGCCGGTTGAAGTGGTGGTTCAGCCACAAGGCCGACTGATACAGCGTGTCGCCCAGATGGGCCAGCCACTTGCTGTGCTGGATCACGCCGTCGAACTGATCGCCATGCAGCACCAGCAGGCGCTGTCCGCGCGCCGTGACGTGCACGTCTTCATCCAGGATCTCGATGTCGCCGAACGCGTAGCCGATGAACTGGCGCGCGAATTCGTCGTGGTTGCCCGGTACGAACACGACCCGGGTGCCGTTACGGGCTTTGCGCAGTATGCGCTGCACGACGTCATTGTGGGCACGCGGCCAGTGCCAGTGCTTGCGCAGTTGCCAGCCGTCGATGATGTCGCCGACCAGGTACAGGGTGTCGGATTCGTTCTGTTCCAGGAAATCCAGCAAGAATTCGGCCTTGCACCCGGGCGTGCCCAGGTGCAAGTCGGAAATCCAGAGCGTGCGCCAATGGGTCGGGCGGATTTCGTTCACGTGGGCATCCCTCGGGGCGGTCGTCATGCCCAAGGATGTAACCATCGCGTCGTGACGCCCGCATGACTGCGGGATGACGCTGTTGTGACGGATGCGTCCCTGCTGCCGCTTCAGGCCTTGCGCGGTGGTGCATTGCGCAGCCGGGTACCCAGCAGCCGGTCATGCAGGAACTGGCCGTCGCGATCGAACCATGACCAGACAAATAGGGTGAAAGGCGCCGCCACGATGAACATGTCCATCGATTTCCAGCCCGTGGCGGCCGATGCCGCGCCCACGATGCCCGCTCCGGCCAGTACCAGCGGCCAGGCCAGCACGTAGCGCGCCACCAGGCGCGGTACCGAGGGTGGCTGGCCATCGCGGTCGACCAACCGGATGTTCCAGGTCTTCATGGGCAGTGTCTGGCCCCTGCGGCGCCAGCACAACACGAAGTAGACCCCGATGGCCAAAAACAGCCAAGCCTGGCGCGCATGGCGCAGCATCAGCGCATGCTTGCTCTGGGTCAGGGTGTCGAACAGATAGCCGGCCAGGAAAACCACGCCGAACAGCAGCACGGCTTCGTACATCATGCAGGCAAAACGGCGCAGCCGGCTGGGCGTCGAGTGAATAGAGGCGTCGATCATGGGGGCGTATTATCCCGCATCCGGGCCGCGATACGCCGCAGCGGCACGGGCAGTGCAGGCAAAAAAAAACCCACCATTGCGGGTGGGTCTTAAAAGGGGCTGTAGCAGCCCCCAAGGGGAAATCGGTACGTTACGCGGGTACGCCCTCAGGCGGCCGAATGTGCGGCCTTGGCGCCAGCTTCGCGGGCAACCAAGGCCTTGATGCCCTTGCCCACTTTGCGCAGGCCAGAGGCCAAGGCGCGCATGGGGCGGGGGCGGAATTGTTCTTCGATGGCTTGCAACATCAGCTGACGCTCGAGTTCGTCGGTCAGGCGGATGGCGGAATTGACGTTGATCACGATATTTCCAGGCTTGCGTACTGTGAATTTCTAGATGATTTCTAGGGTTAACCCGAATTTTAGGGTTAACCCTGAATTAATGCAAGTGTCTGGTGCATGGCGCGCCTGGTTGGTGCCGATAATGCGTCAATTCGGCGCTTTGTCGCTTGATAGCCACAATAGTGGTGCAGTGTTGCGGCTTTTTTACAACGGAAGCGTCAGGGCCGTTCGCGGTAGCCGGCGGCCACGAGCTCGAAGCCGAAC
>DASPIV010000149.1:0-3941 GCA_035628955.1 Bordetella sp. | reverse complement strand
GGCCAGGTCTTCGACGTCCAGGCGCCGTACCTGGGCGCTGGAACTGCCGATGCCGAAGCCGAACTGGCCCTGGCGGCTGTCGACATCCAGGGTGATGCCCGAGGCGTTCATCTTGACTGGACGCTCGCTCTGGCTGGCGTCTAGCGCAACTTCCCCGACCTCGATCTTTGCGGTGGAACTACGCGTTGCCTGAGTGTATTGGCCCTCTGCGTGCGCGCCGCTGAAGGTCAGTACATCGCCATCCTTGCGCAACTCGATAGGGGCGACCCCGGCCGTGCCGGTGGTGTCGCCGTTGTAGGAAACGACGGTATCGCTCCAGATCGGCGTGGCACCCTTGGTCAATTCGAACAGTGGTTTCAGGTCGTCGTTGGCAGTCAGCTCTGCATGTACGAATGCCAGTTGGGGCAGCCATTTGCCCTGTGCCAGCGCGCCTTTGGGAAACGGGCCGTGTTCGATGCGCGAGACAAATTCCGCCGTGCCCTGGGGCAGCTCTTTGGGGGCGCTGGCCGTCTTGGTCAGCGAGATGCCGTAGCGCGCCTGGCTGGTGAAGAAATTCCGCTGGTAATCAAGTTGGCGGATTTCCAGGCCGAAGCCCATGCCCGCGAAGGCATCGGCAAGCTTCTGGTTGACTTCCGCCAACCGGGCCGGTGTCTCGGCCTCGATGCGCTTGCCGGTGTACCAGGTGGTGCCCGCCCAGCCCGCCACCAATACCACAATTACGCCCGCCGTGATTCCCGCTGCCTTTTTCATGGTGCCCGTCCGACTTCAGTTATGGATGCGGCCCGGCGGGCACCGCACGGCCGGCCGGGCTGAGGCGATCGCCCGCGGCGAGTATACCGATGCACGGTAAGGCCGTGGTCGAGGTGGCGTTACCAGACGTTTCCGCTCAGGCGAGCCCAACCCCGCTGAAGCGCCTGGTGTGCTCCTGTGCGACGGTGTCGCGACGGGGCTAGAGCGGGTCCAGCGGATAGATGGGCCGGCGCACGTGCTTGAACTCGACCTGGCTGTAGTCCGATGTGGTAACCCCCAAGCCCGTACATTCGATGATCTCGGTAGCCATGGCGGCGAAGCCCGCCCGCCAGTGCACGCGGCTTTTCAGTGCGACATAGCGCTTTTGCAGCGGGTCGATGCCGGCCGACAACAGGCAGTTGATATCGAAGGGCTCCTGGTGGCGCGAAACGATCACGATCTGCACTCGGCCGGTATCGAACACGACGGTAAGCCCCGTATCGTTGCGTACGCCGCGATACATCGGGCCGCGATTCAGGTAAACGCCGTCGAACACCAGTTTGACCCGGCCGGCTATCGACAGCGGCTGGCTTTGTTGCTTGAGCGCCGGCATGGGTACCTTGCCCCCCAGCGACAAGGTGATGTCGGCGCCCACGCCGGCGGCCGCGGCCTGTTGCGCGGCCTGCGGATCGCACAGCGCGTAGAACGCCACATTGTCGAGTTCCTGGCGCAGGATCTCGGCCAACACGGCCGTAGTATCCATGGTGCCGCCCGAGCCGGTGTTGTCGAAGTGGTCCAGCAGAATGACCGGACCCTGCTCGATGGCCTTGGCCCGCGCGATGGCGGGAGCCAGCGGCTCGCAATGGAACACCCATTGTTCGCGGCTATTCCAGGCGGTATCGAGCAGTTCGTCGCGCAGGCGTTCCGCGGCGGGCAGGTCGGCGTCGGTGCAGATGACCGCGCTCAGGCCCGCTTCACGGATATCGGCATGCGGGAAACCGACGAACACCGAGGCTGCCAGCGCTTGCCGGGATTCCAGCACCCGGCAGCGTTCCTGCAGCGATTTGTTGGGATCGGCGTGCGTGCCCTGGTACATGATGTGCGGCAGCATGGGCTTGTTGGCCCAGCTCATCACGGGGCGGATCTGGCCTTTCAGGGTACGGGCGATGACGTCGGCCGCGCGTATGCCGGCATCGCGGATATCCACGTGCGGATAGGTATGAAAACCCGTGATGACGGTGGCATGCCGCACGATGTCGTCGTAGATATTGGCATGCATGTCCAGCGTGACACCCACCGGCGTGTCGGGATCGATTTCGCGCAGCCGGCGCAGCAGGTGGCCCTCGGCGTCTTCGATGCCTTCGGCCACCATGGCGCCATGCAGATCGAGCAAAATGGCGTCGTAGCCACCGCGCCGCACTTCGTCGAGCACCAGGCCGCACAAGCGTTCGCAGGTGCCCGCATCGGTGGGAGCGCTGGGCCAGGATTCGGCCGCTACCGGCACGACGATCTCGGCGCCTTCGCGGCGCGCGACCTCGATATAGCCGCCCAGTCCGCTGTCGGTGTTTTCGTAGGCCCGGATGGCGCGTTCGCCGGACAGGATCTCGGGGCTGCCGCGAAAGAACCGTTCCAGCGGCGTAGGCACCGGGGAAAAAGTGTTGGTTTCATGCTTGATCATCGCCAGCAGCCAGCGCATGGTGTGGTGCTCCTAATCAGGCCGCCGCCAGGGGGCGGAAATTGCGGAAATCCCAGCTACGCCCGGGGGCGGCGTCGATCAGGGCGCGCGTGTACTCGTGTGCGGGTTGGGTCAGCACCATCTCGGCAGCACCGGTTTCCACCACCAGGCCGCGCTGCATGACCATGATGGTGTCGCAGATCTGCGCGGCTACGCGCAAGTCATGCGTAATGAACAGCACGCCTACGCCGGTGCGCTGGCGGATCTGTTCCAGCAGTTCGAGCACCTGCGCCTGCACCGAGACGTCCAGCGCCGAGACGGCCTCGTCGGCCACCAGTACTTCGGGTTCCATGACCAGGGCGCGGGCAATGCAGATGCGCTGCCGCTGGCCGCCCGAGAATTGGTGCGGGTAGCGCTGCATGGTATCGGGCCCCATGCCGACCACGCGCAGCGTTTCGGCTGCCCGGACCAGCGCGCGTTCGCGCGATTCGCCGAAATTCAACAGGCCTTCAATGATGGACTCGCCCACTTTGCGGCGCGGATTGAGCGACCGGTAGGGGTCCTGGAACACGATCTGGATGCGGCGGCGTACCGGGCGCAGCGCCGCGCCCGACAAAGCCGAGATATCGTCGCCGCCGATCAGCATACTGCCGGTAGTGGGTTCGATCAGCCGCAGGATGCAGCGCGCCACGGTGGATTTGCCCGAGCCCGATTCGCCCACGATGCCCAGGATCTCACCCTTGCGCAGCGTCAGGTTGACGTCGTTCGCGGCCAGCACTGTGCGCTGGCCGCCGCCCCAGAACGGCCGCTTGTCTGTGTAGGTGCGTCCCAGCCCCTGCACGCGCAAGACCGCGTCGCCCACAGGTGCGTCGCGGCGCACCGGTACCAGGCTGGGCACCGAGGACACCAGGCGGCGCGTGTAGCTTTGCTGCGGGCGCGCAAGGATGTCGTCGCGGGTGCCGGACTCGATCAGGTCGCCGCGGTTCATGACGACGATGCGGTCGGCGATCTCGGCCACAACGCCGAAGTCATGGGTGATGAACAGCACAGCGGTGCGGTGCTTGACCTGCAGTTCCTTGGTCAGCGCCAGAATCTGCTTCTGCGTGGTGACGTCCAGCGCGGTGGTTGGCTCGTCGGCGATCAGCAGGCGCGGTTCGAGGATGAGCGCCATGGCGATCACGATGCGTTGGCGCTGGCCGCCGGACAGCTGGTGCGGGTACGAATCATGGATGCGTTCCACATCGGGCAGGTGGACCGAGCGGAACATGTCCAGCACCTTGTCGCGGCGCTGCGCGCGAGGCATGCGGCGATGCAGGCGCAATACCTCGTCGACCTGGCGGCCCACGGTATGCACCGGGTTGAGCGCCGTCATGGGTTCCTGGAACACCATGGCCATGCGGGTGGCGCGCAGTTCGCGCAAGCGCCGCGGCGTGGCGGTAAGGACGTCTTCGCCTTCCACGCGCACCGCGCCGCTGGGCAGCAGGGCGCCTGGCGGCAGCAAGCCCATGACCGCCAGCGAACTGACCGATTTGCCCGA
>DASPIV010000148.1:0-2971 GCA_035628955.1 Bordetella sp. | reverse complement strand
TCAAAGCACAACGGAACAGGAAAAAAATCTTGCCAGGCTTTTCCGGCAAGAAAAATTTACCTCTTAGGAACCAATCATGAAGACCTTTGTGGCCAAGCCGCATGAAGTCCAACGTGACTGGTTTGTGATCGACGCCAAGGGCAAAGTCCTCGGTCGTGTGGCCAGCGAAGTCGCACGTCGCCTGCGTGGCAAGCACAAACCTGAATTCACGCCGCACGTTGATACCGGCGATTACATCGTCATCATCAACGCCGCCGATATCGTCGTAACGGGTAACAAGGCGCAAGACAAGAAGTACTTCCGCCACACCACGTACCCGGGCGGTATCCGTGAAACGAACTTCGAGAAAATGCAGCAGCGTTTTCCCGGCCGCGCCATTCAGAAGGCCGTCAAGGGCATGCTGCCCAAGGGTCCGCTGGGCTACGCCATGATCAAGAAACTCAAGGTGTACGCCGGTGCCGAGCACCCGCACACCGCTCAGCAGCCCAAGCCGCTGGATCTCTAAGGAAACGCCATGATCGGTAACTGGAACTACGGAACCGGCCGTCGCAAAACCTCGGTGGCTCGTGTTTTCATCAAGAAAGGATCGGGCAAGATCGTCGTCAACGGCAAGCCCGTCGACGAGTTCTTCGCGCGCGAAACCGGCCGCATGATCGTGCGCCAGCCGCTCGAACTGACCGGCATGCTCGAATCGTTCGACGTCAAGGTCAACGTGCACGGTGGCGGCGAAACCGGCCAAGCCGGTGCGGTGCGCCACGGCATCACGCGTGCCCTGATCGACTACGACGAGACGCTCAAGCCCGCGCTGTCGCAAGCAGGCTTCGTTACCCGCGACGCCCGAGAAGTCGAACGCAAGAAAGTCGGCTTCCGCAAGGCACGTCGGCGCAAGCAGTTCAGCAAGCGCTAATGTCCCTCAAAAAGGCCGCGAAAGCGGCCTTTTTGCTTCAGGGGGCGCCGCCTTCTTTTCGGCGGGCGGCGCGCTAGCGATACAATCTTTTTTCGTCCTACGGAAAGCACCACACCATGGCCCACGCATCGAACTCCCGCATCAAGGTCGGCATTGTCGGCGGCACCGGCTATACCGGCGTCGAATTGCTGCGTTTGCTGTCGCAGCATCCCCACGTGGAACTCACCGCCATTACCTCCCGCAAAGAAGACGGGTTGCCGGTGGCCGACATGTATCCCAATCTGCGCGGCCATGTGAAGCTGGCGTTTTCCACGCCCGAAAAAGCCAACCTGGCCGATTGCGACGTCGTGTTCTTCGCCACGCCGCATGGCGTGGCCATGGCCCAGGCGCAAGAGCTGCTGGCCGCCGGCACCCGGATCATCGACCTGGCAGCCGACTTCCGCTTGCAAGATACCGCTACATTCGAGCGCTGGTACAAGATGCCGCACTCATGCCCCGACATCCTGGCTGAATCGGTCTACGGCCTGGTCGAGCTCAACCGCGCGGCGGTGTCCAAGGCACGCGTCATCGGCAACCCGGGCTGCTATCCCACCACCGTGCTGCTGGGCTTGGCCCCGCTGCTCGAAAACGGCGCCGCCCTGGTCGATACCCAGACACTGATCGCCGACTGCAAGTCCGGCGTGTCCGGCGCCGGCCGCAAGGCCGAAGTCAGCACGTTGTTCTCTGAATCCAGCGATAACTTCAAGGCTTATGGGGTGGCCGGCCACCGCCATCATCCCGAAATCTCCGAACAGCTTGAAAAGCTGGCGGGCGGCAAGGTCGGCCTGACCTTCGTACCGCACCTGGTACCCATGATCCGGGGCATGTTCTCGACGCTGTATGCGCGCATCCGCCCCGAAGCCCTGGGCACCGACTTCCAGGCCCTATACGAAAAGCGCTACGCCGACGAACCTTTCGTTGACGTGATGCCCGCCGGCAGCCTGCCCGAAACCCGCTCGGTGCGTGCGTCCAACAATCTGCGCATCGCTCTGCAGCGTCCCGAAGGCGGCGACCTGCTCATCGTGCTGGTCATCCAGGACAACCTGGTCAAAGGGGCATCGGGGCAGGCCGTGCAGAACATGAACCTGATGTTCGGCCTGCCTGAATCGGCCGGCCTGGACCAGGTCGCCATCCTGCCATAAGCCTTTGCCGGGCCAGCCTTCGGGCCGGCCCGGCCGTCTTGATGCAACCTATTCCCGAATCCAAGGCAGCGCCCCGTTCCGGCTTATTCCTGCGATGGCTGCTGTTGCTGTGCGTGCTGGCCGTGGGGTTGGCTGTCGGAGCGGCCGCGGGCTATCGCCATGCGCGCCAATCGGCTGCCGCAACCGACACCGTGGTCATCACAGCCGAACAAGCTGCGGCGCAAGATGCCGCCATACGGCAGAGCCAGGCCGAAAGCCGTTTCCTGCGCGCCCAGCTCGACACCGCCGACGGCGAGATCGCCGTCGAGCGGGCCGCCCGCCAGGAGCTCGAAATCCAGCTGCGTTCGGCCCAGGCCGAAATCGGCCGGGTGCGTGACCGTCTGGCGTTCTTCGAGCAGCTGCTGCCGCCAGGCCCCGAAGGGGCGGTGGATATCCGCGGCGCCGAGATCCAGCGCGAAGGGCAGGGGCTGAAATATCGCGTGCTGCTGATGCGCAGCGGCCGCAGCGAAACACCTTTTACCGGCATGCTGCGCTTCCAGGCGGCCGGAATCCTCAAGGGCGAAACCGTGTCGGTCGACCTGGCGCCCATGCAGCTCAAGGCAGACACGCCGGCCGACCCGGGGGCGGTACCGGCCTCCGGAGGCGGGCCGCTGGCCCTGCAATTCGACCAATACCAGCGCAGCGAGGGGGTGCTCGAGCTGCCCCCGGGTTTTGTCCCCGAAACTGTCACCATCAGCGTGCTGGAAGGCAGTACCGTACGCGCCTCTCGCAATATCAAGCTGGAATTTTGAACCCCGCCGCGTCTGCGCTATAGTGAACACATAGTGCGGCGTGGCCGCCTACCCGATATTGGCCGTTCGCGGCCAGGAGCTCCACCATGAAT
>DASPIV010000147.1:0-7950 GCA_035628955.1 Bordetella sp. | reverse complement strand
CGCACGCTGTTCCGGAACTTGTCGCGGTGCGCGATGCGCACCTGGCCCGCTGCATCAAGGTAGTGCCGCAATGACTGAGCCCTTATCCGCCGAACCGCTGTTGCGCGTGCAGGGCCTGACCGTGCACTTTCCCACTGGCTCCGGGCGCCGCGGCCAGGTGGTGCGCGCGGTCGATGACGTAAGCTTCGATGTGCCGCGCAAGGCCATCGTGGGGCTGGTGGGCGAATCCGGTTCCGGCAAGACCACCACCGGACGCGCCCTGCTGCGGCTGTTCGCCCCCACGGCCGGCCGCATCCTGTTCGACGGCACCGACATCACGGCACTGAACGAAGCGCGCATGCTGCCATGGCGGCGGCGCATGCAGATCGTGTTCCAGGATCCCTATGCCAGCCTGAATCCGCGCATGAACGTGGCCGAAATCCTGGGTGAAGCCCTGGATACGCATGGCCTGGCGCAGACACGGCGCGCGGCCCGCATCGGCGAACTGCTCGAACGGGTGGGCCTGCATGCCGACCATCGCCGGCGCTATCCGCACGAATTCTCGGGCGGCCAGCGCCAGCGCATCGGCATCGCCCGAGCGCTGGCCGTGGAGCCCGATTTCATCGTGGCCGACGAGCCGGTATCGGCGCTGGACGTATCGGTACAGGCACAAGTGCTGAACCTGCTGCAGGACCTGCAGCGCGACCTGGGGCTGACCATGCTGTTCGTGGCGCACGACCTGGCGGTGGTGGATTATCTGTGCGATGAAGTGGTGGTGATGTACCTGGGCCGCGTGATGGAGCGCGGGCCCACGCGGCGCGTGTATGGCAGCCCGCGCCACCCTTACACCCGCGCCTTGTTGTCGGCCGCGCCGGTGCCCGACCCGCGCGCGCCGCGTTCGCGTATTCTGCTCAAGGGCGAGATTCCCAGCCCTGTCGACCCGCCATCGGGCTGCGTATTCCGGACCCGCTGCCCGCATGCCGCTGAAGTATGCGCGGCGGCCGTGCCGGCCGCCCGCGACCTGGGCGATGGACATCATGCCGCCTGTGTACGCCTGGACGAGATAACCTGATGACTACCCCACCCCGACACGGCACCGGCACTCCCGGCATGCCTACCCCGCGCGACATCGTCTACCAGATACGCAGCCGCCGCGACGCGCTGAGCGCCACCGAACGCAAGGTGGCCGACGCCATCCTGGACGACATCGCCACGGCGGCAGGCGCCACGGTGGACCAACTGGCAAGCAAGGCGGGAGTCAGCATCGCCACGATCTCGCGCTTTGCGCGTTCGGTGGGCTGCGACGATACCCGCGACCTGAAGCTGAAGCTGGCGCAGGCCAGCGCGGTGGGCGAACGCTTCCTGGACCCATCCACGCCCGAGGAAAGCACCTTCTACGCGCGCCTGTACGCCGACATAGAAGCCACGTTGCGCGAGCATCTGCCCTTGTTCACCGAAACGCTGTTCGAGCGCGCGGCCGGCATCGTGCGCGATGCGCGCATGACCTACGTATTCGGCATGGGCGGCGCTTCGGCCGTGCTGTCGCAGGAACTGCAATCGCGCCTGGTACGGCTGGGCTATGCGGTGGCCGCCTACAGCGACGCCGTGCTGCTGCGCATGGTGGCGGCCACGCTGGACGAGCGCGATGTGGTGGTGGTGCTGTCGACCTCGGGGTTGACGCCGGAAATCCTGGCGGGCGCCCGCATCGTCAAACAATACGGCGCGCGCATGGTGACGCTGACCGACCCTGCCTCGCCGCTGGCCGGACTGGCCGACGTCGTGCTGCCCATCCACACCGCCGAGACCGATTTCATCTACAAACCGTCTTCGTCGCGCTACGCCATGCTGCTGGCGATCGATATCCTGGCCACCGAGCTGGCCCTGGCGCGGCAAGAAGCCACGCAGGAACGGCTGCGCCGCATCAAGCTGGCGCTGGACGAGTACCGCGGCGGTCCCAACCGCTTGCCGCTGGGAGACTGAACCGATGTACGACACCCTGATCGGCGGCGTGCAGGTGCTGGACGGCAGCGGCGCCCCCGGTTTCCAGGCCGACGTGGCCCTGGCCGATGGGCGCATCGCCGCCATCGGCCAGTTGCCGCATGCGGTTGCCCGCGCGCGCATCGACGGCACGGATCTGGCGCTGGCGCCAGGTTTCATCGACGTGCACACCCACGACGACACCAACGTGATCCGCACGCCCGATATGCTGCCCAAGCTGTCGCAGGGCGTGACGACGGTGGTGGTGGGCAACTGCGGCATCAGCGCCTCGCCGGTCAGCCTGCGCGGCGATCCGCCCGACCCGATGAACCTGCTGGGCGGGCGGCACGATTTCAACTACCCGACTTTCGCCGACTACACGCGGGCGGTGGACGCGGCGCGCCCCACCGTGAACGTGGCGGCGCTGGTCGGCCACACGGCGCTTCGCAGCAACCA
This sequence comes from Bordetella sp., assembly GCA_035628955.1. Classification (GTDB taxonomy): domain Bacteria; phylum Pseudomonadota; class Gammaproteobacteria; order Burkholderiales; family Burkholderiaceae_B; genus Bordetella_A. The sequence continues at coordinate 5,538 of DASPIV010000147.1, read as the reverse complement.
TATGGACCGCCTGGACCGGCGCGCCACCGATGCCGAGATCGCCGCCATGCGCGCCCAACTGCGCGATGCGCTGCACCACGGCGCCATCGGCCTGAGCACCGGCCTGGCCTATGCCTCGGCCCAGCACGCCGACACCACCGAAGTCCAGGCCCTGGCGCAGGAACTGGATGCCTATGGCGCCCTGTACACCACTCACCTGAGATCGGAGTTCGCCGAGATTCTGCAGGCCATGCAAGAGGCCTACGACATTGGCGCGCATGCACGCGTGCCCGTCATCGTGTCGCACCTGAAATGCGCCGGCGCCGGCAACTGGGGCCGCAGCCGGGAAGTGCTGGCCAGCCTGGATACCGCCGGGCGCTACCTGCCGGTGGGCTGCGACTGCTACCCCTACTCGGCCAGTTCGTCCACGCTGGACCTGAAGCAGGTCACCGACGAATTCGATATCGATATCACCTGGTCCGAGCCGCACCCCGAGATGGCCGGCCGCAAACTCGCCGCCATCGCGGCGCAATGGCAGGTGCCGCTGCGCCAGGCCGCGCGCCGCCTGCAACCGGCCGGCGCGGTCTACCACGGCATGCACGAAGACGACGTGCGGCGCATTCTGGCGCATCGCCTGACCATGGTAGGCTCGGATGGCCTGCCCAACGATCCGCTGCCGCATCCGCGCCTGTGGGGCGCGTTCCCGCGCGTACTGGGCCATTACAGCCGCGAGCTGGGCCTGTTTCCGCTGGAGCAGGCGGTGCACAAGATGACGGGCCTGTCGGCGGCGCGGTTCGGGCTGCGCGAACGGGGCCTGGTGCGCAGCGGCCATTACGCCGACCTGGTGCTGTTCGACCCCGCCCGCGTGGCCGACCGGGCCAGCTACGCCGATCCGCAGCAGCCTGCCGCTGGCATCGCCGCGGTATGGGTCAATGGCGCGCTGTCTTACCGCGGCGGCCGCCTGACCGGCGCGCGCGCGGGCCGCTGGCTGCCGCGCGGCGGCGACTTGCGGGCCGGCTTCAACGCATTTTCCACTTCGCCAGCACCTCAGGAGCAACCATGAACAATTCACCCTCTACCGACGCCAACGGCATCATCCGCTATGGCGTGGCCGGCGGCACCGGCCAGGGCGGCCAGCACATGCCCTTCGCGCGTGCCGTGCAGGCCGACGGCTGGCTATATGTATCGGGCCAGGTGCCCATGCAGGATGGCGTAGTGGTCGACGGCGGCATCGTGGCCCAGTCTCGTGCCGCCATCGCCAATGTAATGGCCATCCTGCGCGAAGCCGGCTATGGCCCGGAGAACGTGGTGCGCTGCGGCGTCTGGCTGGACGACCCGCGCGATTTCGCCGCCTTCAACAAAGTTTTCCAGGAAACTTTCGGCGACCATCCGCCCGCGCGCGCCTGCGTAGAGTCGCGCCTGGTAATCGACGCCAAGGTGGAAGTGGACTGCGTCGCCTACAAGAAGCCGTAGTGTTGCGGGGCCGGCCGCTACGGCAGCGGCTGGCCGTCGAACCAGCATGCCAGCAGTTCATTCACCATGGGCGCGCCTTCATATTGCACCCAATGCCCGGCCTGCGGAACGATGCGCCATTGCCGGCCCGGACCGTCGGCGGCAATGGCAGGCGCCACCTGCCGCGCCGCGGCGGTAACGTCGTGCTCGCCCCATATCAGCAGCACCGGGCCGCCATAGCGGCGCAAGGCCTGCACCATGCCGTCGCCCTGCGATGCCGTGCGGCTGCGAAAGCGCGTGGCCACGCAACTGATTTCGTGTACGTCAAGCGCCAGCTCATCGGGCTCATGCCGGTACAGCATCAGTTGGTTCAGATTGTGGCGCAACATGTCGCGCCGCTGTTCTGGCGATTCGGCCTGTCGCCACTGGCGCATGTCGAGCGCCCGGGGCCGCGGCGTGCCATGCCCGCCCGAGCCCAGCAGGGCCAGCCGCCGCACCCGCCCACGCTGCGCGGCCAGCCGGGACGCCACCAGGCCGCCGAACGAGAAGCCGGCCAGGTCTATGACGGCATCATGCCCCACGGCCTGGTCCAGCGTGGCCTGCAGTGCGTCGAGCAGCGGTTGCAGGTCGTCGGCCCCCAACGGCGCGGCCACATCGGCCGAACCCAGATAGCCCGGCATGTCGGGCACCCACACGGTGTGGTGCTGTGCCAGCGGCTCGATGTTGCGCAGCCAGTGCAGCCAGCTGCCGTGGCCGCCATGCAGCAGCACCAGCGGATCGCCCGTGCCATGGCGGTGCCAGCGCACCGTGCCGGCCGGGCCGGGAATGTCGATGTGCTCGACCAGGGTGTCGAGCCGTGCAATTTCGGGATGCGCGCCCGCGCCGGCAAGCTGCCCTGCCATCATGAAGCCTTGGGCGGCCGTTGCGAGAAACTACGTTCGAATACGCCTTCGGCAATACGGTTCTTCAGCATTTCAATCGACCCCCCTGCGATCATCCAGCCGCGCGTGCGGCGCACGCAGTACTCTACCAGGGATTCCTGGCTGAACCCCATGCCGCCCATGACCTGCATGGCCTCGTTGGCGGCGAACCAGCCGGCCTCGTTGCAGGCCAGTTTGGCCATGGCGGTGCTCTGCGCGCTGGGCAGGCCTTGTTCGCCTTCCAGGGCGGCCTTGTAGAGCAGCAGTTGTGCCTGTTCCAGCTTCATCCACATCTCGGCGAACTTCCATTGCAGGCCCTGGAATTCGCACAATTCGCGGCCGAATTGCTTGCGGATCAGGGCATGTTCGCGCGCCAGGTTGAACGCATGGCGCCCCAGCGCCAATGAACGCGAGGCATTGCCCAGCCGCTCGACGTTGAAACCGGATATCTGCTTCTTGAACCCGCCCGGCCCCAGCAAGATCTGCGATGCCGGGATGCGCGCGCCGTCGAAATACAGCTGCGCCCAATGCTCGCCGTTCATGAAGCGCGACGGCTGGCCCACGGTGAAGCCCGGCGTGCCGCGCTCGATCAGCACCGATCCAATGCCGCCGGTGCCCGGGCCGAAACGCACGTACACCAGAAATACGCCCGCCTCGGGGCTGTGCGTGGAAAAGATCTTGCTGCCGTTGATGACCACCTCGTCGCCTTCGCGGACGGCGCTGGTCGACAGTTCAGTCACCGCCGAACCGGCCTGGGGCTCGGTCATGCCCAGCGAAATCAGCTTGCGCCCCCCCAGCAAGTCGGGCAGGAACCGGGCCTTCTGCTCGGCCGTGGCGTATTCGACGAAGGTGCGTATGGGTCCGAAATTACCGGCCTGCACGATGTCGGCGCTGCGCGGGCAGACCAGGGCGATTTCCTGGATGGCCAGCACGGCATGCATCAGCGTGCCGCCCTGGCCGCCATCGGCCTCGGGAAATGCAATGCCCAGAAAACCGTTGTCGGCCAGCAGCCGGGCCGTTTCCCACGGATAGGAATCGGCGTGCGCGCGTTGCAGCGCGCCGTCGGCCAGCCGATCGCGGGCGTAGCGGCGCACCGAATCGGCGTAAGCTTGGTATTCCGGGCTCAGATTGAAATCCATAGACGTGGCTACCTGAAGAAGAAGATAGACGGCACGCGCTTTCCAAGCGCCTGCCCCCATGATAAAAGCGGATGGACCTTAGCGTGCGGCCGCGGCCGCCATCGCAGCAGCGAGATTCCCGATGAAAGGCATGGATATCCCCGCCCTCGAGGCGTTCGTGGCCGCGGTAGAAGAGAAAAGCCTGTCGAAGGCTGCCGAACGCGCCAACCTGGTGACCTCGGCGGCCAGCAAGCGGGTGGCCGAGCTCGAGCGCCACTTGCAGCGCACGCTGCTGCAGCGCCACGGGCGTGGCGTCGAGCCCACGCCGGCCGGCACCCTGCTGTACCAGCGCGCCAAGGCTATCTTGCGCGCACTGCAACTGGCCGAATCGGCCGTGAAGGTCTATTCGGCCGACGGCCAGGCCAAGATACGCCTGGCCGCCAACCCCTCGACCATCCTGCAGTTCCTGCCCGACCGCATGGCGCGTTTCCTGTCGCCGCGCGACCATGTCAGCGTGGACTTGCTCGAAGCCCACAGCTACGACATCCCGCGCCTGCTGGCCGATGGCTCGGCGGACATCGGCATTTATCATCATGCCGGCCATCCGGCCAGCGGCATCACCTCGTTTCCGTTCGCCAGCGACCGCGTCGGCCTGGTGGTGCCGATCGGCCATCCACTGGCCCGGCGCGGCGAGCTGTTCCTGGAAGAAGCGCTGGACTACGACCTGCTGGGCTATTTCCCGCGCCATTCGCTGGATCAGTTCCTGGCTTATGTCGGCCAGACCGTAACGCGGCCGCCGACGGTGAAGCTGCAGGTGTCGAATTTCGAGACGCGCTGCCGCATGATCCGCGAGGGCCTGGGCATCGGCATCGTGCCCGAACGCATCGCCGCCAATTACCTGGGCAGCATGGGCCTGGTGCTGCTGCACCTGCGCGATGAATGGGCCGCGCGCCGCTTTTTCGTGGCTGTGCGCGACCTGGAAACCTTGAGTCCGGTCGTGGCGGATCTGCTGCAGTTCCTGTCGCGGGCCGCATAGCGCCATCAGCATGCGCAGTTTCAATCGTGGCTCCTTCGCGAATCGACGCAAGCGCGCTACCGCGCCTGCCTGGTGCGCCGCGTCCCTGGAAGTAGATCTTAGAAACAGCCAGGCCTGCTCGGTGTGAAAAATAGGCATAGCAGGCTACGCCGATTTTGCAGCCCCCTGCCATGTAGCCAATTCGTGAAAGCTGGCTTGCTTTTTTTTCAAGCCTCGCGCCTGCCCGCAGCGCTACAGTAGTCTGTACCGCCAGCCTGACAGGCGGGCCGCGCATTCCGGAGACACCGCATGATTCTCGAACAACTGGCCGGCTATGGGGCACACGACAGCGTGCGCGAGCTGCCGCCCGATGTCCTGCATCATGCCAAGCGCGCGCTGGTGGACTGGTTCTCTGCCTTGTATCCCGGCACCCGCGTGGCGCCCTGCCCGCAGTTGCTGGCCGCCCATCGGGCCGAACTGGGCGCGGGGCGTTCCAGCCTGCCGGGCTGCGGCACCACGGCGTTCAGCCCGACCGCGGCCTGGATCAATGGTAGCGTTTCGCACGCCGTCGAGTTCGACGACATTTTTCGCGATGCGGTGTACCACCCGGGCTGCCCGGTGATCGCCGCGGCCTTGGCGGTAGCCGAAGAACAGGACGCCAGCGGCATTGCGCTGCTCAATGCCATCGTGGTGGGCTACGAGATATCGACCCGTATCGGCGCCGCAGTACAGCCCGCGCACTACCGCTATTTCCACACGACTGGCACCGTGGGCTGCTTCGGCGCCGCCGCCGCCGTGGCGGCCCTGGCCGCGCCCGGCAATGCGGCCGTCATGCGGCATGCGCTGGCAACAGCCGCCAGCTTCGCCGCCGGCCTGCAACAGGCTTTCCGTTCTGACGCCATGACCAAGGCCTTGCATGCGGGCAATGCGGCCAACGCCGGCGTACGCGCCGGCCTGGGCGCCGCGCACGGCCTGACCGGCGCGGCCGCCATGCTGGACGGCCCGGTAGGCTTCGGTGCGGCGCTGGCCGACAGCCCGGACTGGTCCACCGCTA
>DASPIV010000146.1:0-4953 GCA_035628955.1 Bordetella sp. | reverse complement strand
CATGCTCGAGCATCCACTGGTAGAACCTCAGCCCCACCGGACACCCTGGCCGATGCGGGTCCATCTCGCGGGCATGAAAATAAGCGTCTCCCGCCAGGAACAACCAGCCGTCGGCGGCCCGCAAGGCCACGCCCGCATGGCCCAGCGTGTGGCCGGGCAACGGCACCAAAGCAATGTCTGGCGGTAGCCCGTCCAGCGCGCGCACTCGGTTGAATCCGTACCAGGATTCGCCATGCCCCGGTACATAGCCTCGCCATCGGTCGCGCGACGACCACTGTTGGGGGCGAAAGCGTTGCCGGTCCATCCAGCCACCCTGCTTTAGCGCGATGTCTTGCTCGGCCTGTAGCAGATGCACGGTCGCCAGAGGGAAGTCGTCCAGCCCGCCGGCATGGTCGAAATCCAGATGGGTCAGCACGATGTGGCGTACGTCCTGCGCCGAGTAGCCTAGAGCCTCGATCTGCCGCCGCGCAGTCATGGACTCGCGCCATTCGGGCTTGACCAGCGCCAGGAAAAACGCGCTCAGCCGCGATCGCGGATGCCGCACGTCCTGCAGCCCCAGGCCGGTATCGATCAGGGCCAGCTCGCCAGTATCCAGTTCAGCCAGCACGCAATGGCAGCACAGCTTGCCGCGCGCCGCCAACCACGGCGACCGTCCGTCCATCAGGCGCCCGCCGGCGGGGCAGGTAGAAATGCAATTTAGATGGATGAGTTTCACGGTGCCTCCTTGTGTTATGACACAGCCTGGGGCGCCCCGCCAGGCGCGCCGTCGACAAGGGGATCGTCCTGCCGAGGGGCGGCCGGTTCGTCAGTTGCAGTCTGGCCTGCTTGGATGTCCCAGAGCTTGCGGAACAACCCATTGGCACGTAGCAGGCTTTCAAGCGTTCCGTCTTCGACGATGACGCCACCCTCGATAACGACAATCCGGTCGTAGCGCGTCAGGGAAGACAAGCGATGCGCCGCCGCCACCACGGTACGGTTGCGCATCAGCTCGATCAGCGCGCGCTTGATCAGCAGCTCCGAACGGCTGTCCAGCGATGAGGTAGCTTCGTCCAGCAGCAGGATCGGCGCATTCTTCAAAAACGCCCGTGCAATGCCGATGCGCTGGCGTTGCCCGCCCGACAGCATCGCGCCGCGTTCCCCGACCTGCGTGGCGTAGCCCTGAGGCAGCCGCCTGATGAAACCGTCGCAGTGCGCACGGCGAGCCGCGGCATACACTTCAGCGTCGCTGGCCGCGGGCTGGCTGTAGCGGATGTTTTCCATGATGGAACGCCGGAACAGGCTTATATCCTGCGGCACCACCGCAATCGCGGCGCGCAGGCTGTCGGCCGTCACGTCGCGTATGTCCTGGTCATCGATCAAGATGGTGCCGTGGTCTGGCGTGTCGGCCCGTTGCAAAAGCGAAAGCAAGGTCGATTTGCCAGCGCCCGAGGCGCCGACCAGCCCGACCTTCTGTCCAGCCTGGATGACCAGGCTGATACCCTGGATGGCGGGATAGCCGTCGGGATAGCGATATTGCACGTCGCGCAGTTCCAAGCTGCCCGCGTGGCACACCAGTGGGCGAGCGTGTGGGCGGTCTGGCGCGGCATGGGGCCGGGCCACCACGTTTAGCATCTCGGCGATCACGCCGAATTGCTGCGCAGTGCCGACCAGCGCCAGCGCCAGATCGCGCGAGCCATGCAGGATGCGGAATGTCAGCGCGCTCACGACCACCACGTCGCCGGGGCTGGCCTGGCCGGCCTGCCAGGCCCGCAGTGCCCAAATCAGCATGGCGCCGGCCATTAGCCAAAGGAAGGCGTCGTGAATGACTCGGGCCTTTTCAACGTACATCCAACTGCGACGCTGCGCCTGCGCCTCGGCGCCCAGTTCACGGGCCAGGCGCGCGCGTTCGCGCTGCTGCGCAGAGAAGGCCTGTACCGCCCATATGTTCGAGATGGCATCAACCAGTTCGCCGCCCACGCGGGCGGCCTGCTCGCCATAGTGCCGGTGCAGGCCGCGCCCGCGTGCGCCGAACGTCACGATGGCAGTCGCCACGATGGCTACGAACGCCAGCAACGCCACTGCCATGTGCCAGTCAACCACGGTAAGCACCAGAACGGCCCCCAGGAAATCGACGCAGGGAGGCACGATGCTCCAGGTTAGCGCTCCGTAAATGGCGCCAGCCGCGCCTGCAGTCGATGAAATACGATTTCCCAGTGCGCCGGAATGATGCTGCCGGAAATAGCCCGGCGAATGATTGCTCAGGTGTTCGAACAGGTCCACCCGCATATCGGCGCAGGCCGCGACGATGCTGCGACAGCCTTGCCAGCCGCCCAGACGCCATAGCGCGGATTCCACCGCGATCAAGCCCAAAAACAGCCCCAACGGTGTCCACACTGCCGCGGCGGCCCGGTCGTCGCCCGCCATGGCATCGACGATCAGTTTCATGGCGTACTGCACGGCGACCGAACACGAGCCAGCCAGCACGACGATCAATATCAGGGTTGAAGAAGCCCACGGACGGACTCGCACGTAGTGCAAGAGGAAAGCCGCGGGGCGTTGCGGGATGTCCAGGTGATCGGCCATGAGTCATCCCCCGTCCGCGCCCGCCGCTGGCCAAGTTGAGCCGGGATCCGGCTCCTCGGTCAGCAGCCCGGCAAAGCGGCGCGATTGCCGCTCTACCTCTACCGCGAGCGCAGCGTGCACGGTACGCTCGCCATCGGCAGAGGGCACGCCGAACAACCCGGTGGGGCATGCACGGTCATCTTCCCAACCCGGGTAATCGGTAATCGGATAAAGGCAAATGCCCGTCACCGGAACGCCGGCCTGCAGGGCCTGCGCCGTTTCGTCGGCCACGTATCGCAACCAATCTGCGCGGGCACCGCCTTCGGCGCCCGTTTCAGCGATCAGTAACGGCCGGCCATAGCGCCGGGCGGCACTGGCCAGCAATTGGCGCAGCGGCCGGTATTGCGGATCGCCGGGGGGCACGGTCGGCCCGCCCAGTCGCCATTGATTGTGAGGGTAGTAGTTCAGCCCGACAATGTCCAGATAGCGAGGATCTCCACCCAGTCCCGGCTCCCAGCGCCCTGTCAGCATGTCCCACGCCTCGAATTGCGCAGCATCGGCTTCGCGTGCAGCTTCTTCATCTCCGTCGAAGCTGGCATGGATAGAAATGAGCGGGTCGGCCGCCAATAGCCGCGCGCCAGGATCCACTTCCAGGATCGCATCGGTGGCCTGGATGGCGGCGCGTACCAGCTGCCGTTTCAGCTCAGGCCCGCGGCCCATAGCACACGGACCGAAGTGTGCCATGTCGCCGCCTGCCCAAGCCCAATACGAAATCTCATTGACCGGGCAGTACACGGGTGGCACGGCCGACTCATTGCTCAGCAAGCGCGCGGCGGCCGCCGCATAGCGGGCGAACTCCTCGGGAAAACGGGCTGACCAGATGTCCAGCCAATCCGGCCAGCCGTAGTGACAGAGATCCCAGATGACCTGGGTTCCGTGGGCGTTGGCAGCGGCCACTAACGGCCGCAGACTGGACCAGTCATAGCAACGAGAGGCCCGACCAACCAGGTGCCAGCGCACACCGTCGCGGACGGTGTGTATGCCCTGGCTTGCTGCAGCGGCGTAGTCGCTGTCGGCCCATCGGTCATGGCCAGTCGAAGAGATCAGGTCCAGCCGCCGCCCATCAGGAAACCGGTGGCACGAGCATTCAAAACCGGCCTGCATGAAACTCAGGAAAGGGCTTCTCATGTGCAGCCGCCTCAAGCCGCCAGCGCAGCTCCGCCCTGCGGATTTGCGTCGTCCTGCTGGCTGGCTATGGCGGCGTAGGAGGCCAGGGCCTGCGCTACGACCTGATCCATGTTGTAGTATCGATACGTGGCCAGTCGGCCCACGAAATGCACGCCGGGCGTATTGTCCGCCAGCTCCTGGTAGCGTCGGTACAGCGCCGCATTCTCGGGGCGCGGAATGGGGTAATAAGGATCACCCATGGCGCTGGGATACTCGTACGTGACCGCCGTGCGTGGGTGCTGCTGGCCGGTCAGGTGTTTGTACTCGGTGATGCGCGTGTATGGTACCGATTGGGCCGGATAATTCACCACACCCACCGATTGCAGCCATTCGCGATCCAGCGTCTCGTGGCGGAATTCCAGTGATCGGTATGGGAGGCGGCCATAACGGTAATCGAAATACTCGTCGATGGGCCCGGTGTAGATCAATTCGTTGTAGCGGAATTTCCGCCGCGCCTGCTCGAACGTGACGCCTAGTTGCAGCGAAATGCTCGGGTGATCCAACATCCGTTCGAACATCCGGGTATAGCCTTGGCCGGGCATCTGTTGGAACGTGTCTGTGAAGTACCGGTCGTCTTCGGAAAGCCGGGCGGGCACGCGTGCAGCCACCGAGCGGTCCAGTTCCGAGGGGTCCAGGCCCCACTGCTTGCGTGTATAGCCTTGGAAAAACTTCTCGTACAGTTCCCGGCCCACTTTCGACACTACGATGTCTTCCGACGTGGACACCACCGCCACCTGTTCGGCGCGGGCCTGCAGAAATGCCTTTGCCTCGGTCGGGGAAAAGGGCCGGCCATAAAGGCGCGCCAGCGTCGTCAAGTTGATCGGCATGGGCACTAGCATGCCGTCCACGCAGGCCAGCACCCGGTGCTCGTACTGCCGCCAGTCGGTAAACCGGGACAGGTAGTCCACGACCTTTTCAGAATTGGTATGGAAGATATGTGGCCCATAGCGATGCACCAGCACGCCATGCTCATTCTCGTAATCGTAGGCATTGCCCGCGATGTGAGGCCGTTTATCGATAACGAGCACGCGCTTACCGCTGCCGGCGGCTAGACGTTCGGCCAGCACCGCGCCGGCAAATCCTGCCCCCACGATTAGATAGTCATAAGGTTCGCTGCTCACACCGGGTGCCCCTGCGGGCGCGACTGGTATGGTGGCGTTGGCCTCGTCCGCCTCGCCCTCCCGG
>DASPIV010000145.1:0-6363 GCA_035628955.1 Bordetella sp. | reverse complement strand
GTCGCGATGCCCGTGCGTGCCAAAGCCGCGGCCGGCCGCGATACGGTCGTCGTTGATCACGCGCAGCGGGCCAAAGCCCATGTGTGCGGGGTCGTAGTAGTTGGCAAAAGAAAAGGTGTGATAGCTATCCAGCCAGCCGTGGTTGGCATGGCCACGTTCGTTGCTACGGCGCAGGGTCAGCATGGTTAACTCCTTTCAATTTCATGAACTAGCGGTGGGGCGCGTTGCGCGTTGTTTACCGCTGATGAAAGGCATTGTGCGCCGGGCCAAAGGGCTTGAGGCTGAATCAGTTTGATGAGATCATTCGAATTATTTGAATGATACGGCGCCATGCAGGCCATCACCCCCGAATTACTGTACATGGTCGATGCCATTGCTCGCCATGGCAGCTTTGCCAAGGCCGCACGCGAACTGGGCAAGGTGCCCTCAGCCGTAACTTATGCCGTGCGCAAGCTGGAAGACGCGCTGGACGTCCTGTTGTTCGACCGCAGCGGGCATCGGGCCCGGCTGACTCCGGCGGGGCTGACGCTGTTGCAGGACGGCCGCCAGGTACTACAGTCGCTCGACGCCCTGGCCGGGCGGGTCAAGCGCGTGGCCACGGGTTGGGAATTGGAATTGCGCGTGGCGGTCAACGCCATTCTGCCCTGGCCGCCCCTGTACGACGTGATAGAAGAATTTCGCGAGCTGGCCTCGGTGACGACTTTACGGTTTTCCACGGAAGTGCTCAGCGGCAACTGGGATGCCCTGGTTGCCGGGCGCGCCGACCTGCTGATCGGTGCCGACGCCTCTGGCGCTCCGCCGGGCGCCTACCGGTCGCAGTCCATGGGCGAAGTGCAATTTGCATTCTGCGTCGCCCCGCATCATCCCCTGGCCACCCTGCACCGCCCCTTGGCGGTGGACGATATCGCAGCCTACTGCGCGATCGCGGTGGCCGATACATCGCGCCACCTGCCGCCGCTGACACGCGGCCTGCTGAACAAACAGCCCCTGATCGTAATGCCCACTATGCAGGCCAAGATAGACGCGCAGATCCGCGGCCTGGGCTGCGGCTACCTGCCGCTGACCTTGGCCGCGCCCTACATCACGCGCGGCGAACTGGTGCAGTGCGACACCGACGACGGCGTACCCATGACCGAACAACTGGTCTATGCCTGGCGGGGCCAGGCATCGGGCGAAGCACTGAAGTGGTGGCTGCAGAAAATGCGCTCGCCGCGCCTTTGTGAACGCTTGCTGGGCCTGTAGCCGCGGGCGCAGGCACCGCGCTATTCGTCGATGCCCAGGTCGCGCAGCTTGCGCGTGATGGTATTGCGGCCGATGCCCAGGCGCGATGCGGCCTCGACGCGGCGGCCGCGGCTCGCATCCAGCGCGCTTTGCAGCAGTATCCGTTCGAACTGGCGGGTCAACGTCGCCATGACGGCGGGTTCACCCCGTTCGAGACGCTGCTGGGCTTCGCGCAGCAGCGCAGCCTGCCAATCCGATGCGCCGCCGTCGGCGCGCCCCGGCACGGCCAGCGCCGCAGTCTTGGCCGGCCCGGCGGCCGGCAGGAAACCGCCATGCACGGCCAACATGCCATTTACCGCGGTTTGCGGCTGAAGCTCCATGGCGCGGATTTCGGGCGGCAAATCGGCACGCTCGACGGTCTGGCCCGGCGCCATGACGGTCAGCCAATGGCAAAAGTTTTCCAACTGCCTTACGTTGCCGGGAAAGTCGAAACGCGTCAGCACAGCTACCGCGTCCGGCGTCAGGCGCTTGACCGGCACGCCCAGCGAGCGCGCGCTGGCGGCCAGGAAGTGGCTGGCCAGCGCCGGGATATCTTCGATCCGCTCGCGCAACGGCGGCAAGCGCAGGCGTATCACATTCAGGCGATGGAAGAGGTCTTCGCGGAACAAGCCCTGTTCGACACGCTGCTCCAGCGGCTGGTGGGTCGCCGCCACGATACGCACGTCCACGCGCACCGGCTGGGCACCGCCCACCCGATAGAAACTGCCTTCGGCCAGCACCCGCAGCAGGCGGGTTTGCAGTTCGATCGGCATGTCGCCGATTTCGTCCAGGAAGAGCGTGCCGCCATGCGCTTCCTCGAAGCGGCCGCGGCGCAAGGTATTGGCCCCTGTAAAGGCACCCCGCTCGTGGCCGAACAGTTCGGCTTCCAGCAGATCGCGCGGGATAGCAGCCGCATTCAGCGCCACGAAAGGTCCGCCCGCCCGCGCACCATGGCCATGCAGGGCGCGCGCCACCAATTCCTTGCCGGTGCCCGATTCGCCCGTGATCAGCACGGTGACCTTGGATTGCGCCAGGCGGCCGATGGCGCGGAAGACTTCCTGCATGGCGGTGGAAGACGATTGCGTCATCATCCAGCGCTCGTTGCTCTGGGCCGCCTCGCCGCCTTCACCGGCCCGCTCGTCTTGCGGCGCCGATTCCTGCAAGGCGCGCTCGATCAAGGACACGGCCTCGTTCACATCGAACGGCTTGGCCAGGTAATCGAAGGCGCCACCCTGGAACGCGGATACGGTGCTGTCCAGATCGGCAAAAGCCGTCATCACGATTACCGGCAGCCGCGGATGGCGTTCTTTGATCTGCCGCAGCAGGTCCAGGCCGCTGCCGCCCGGCATGCGGATATCGGACACCAGCGCGGCCGGCGTGGCGGTGTCCAGTGCGGCCAGGACATCGGCGGCCTGCGCGAAGCTGCGCGTGGGTATGCTGGCACGCGCCAGGGCCTTTTCGAGGACCCAGCGGATGGCCTGGTCATCATCGACGATCCAAACAGGTTTGGTCACAGCGGCTGCTCCATCGGCAAGACCAGACGGAATTCAGTGTGCCTGGGGCGGGATTCGAATTCGATAATGCCTCCGTGCTGCTGCACGAAATCCTGGGCCAGGCTCAGGCCCAGCCCCGTGCCGCCGGGCCGCGCGGTGACCAGGGGATGGAAAATACGGTCGCGGATGGACTCCGGCACACCCGGGCCGTTGTCGACGATGGACAGCACCAGGGCCAGCCGGTGCTGGCGGTGGGCCAGCATGACCTGCCGGGCGACGCGCGTGCGCAGGATGATCTGCGCCGGCGGCACGTCGGCCCCGGGTTTTTGCAGCGACAACTCTTGCGCGGCATTGCGCGCCACGTTCAGCACGGCCTGCATCAGCCTCGCGGCGTCGCCCTGCAAATCGGGTACCGACGCATCGTAGTCGCGCACCAGCACGACCTTGTCGCGGAACTCGGCCTGGACCAGCGCGCAGACGCGCTCGCAGATTTCGTGGATATTGACGGGCCGGGCGGCCAGCGGCACTCGCTGCGGACCGCTGAGCCGGTCGACCAGCACCTGCAGACGATCGGCCTCGGAAATGATGACCTGGGTATATTCGGCCAGCATTGCATTGGGCAGTTCGGCCTCGAGCAATTGCGCGGCACCGCGCAGGCCGCCCAGGGGATTCTTCACTTCATGCGCCAGGTTGCGCAGCAATTCGCGATGCGCCTCGATTTCTTCCACCAGCCGGTGGTTGCGGTCGGCCAGTACGCGCTGTTCGATTTCGCGCGCCTCGATCAGCACGGGCCAGGGCTGGCCGGCCAACGACACCGTCGTAGCGGTTACCTCGACCGATTCGCCGGCGCGGCGCACCGACGATAGCTGCCGCACGTCGGCAAACTGGCCGGCAATGGCACGATCGATGGACGATTGCAGCGCTTCGGGGTGGCCGAACAGCGTGGCGGCCGACAGGCCGCGCAACTGCTTGCGCGACCGGCCGAACAAGTCTTCGGCCGCGGCGTTGGCATGTTCGATATGCCCACGCTCGTTCAGCAGCAGGACGGCCGTGGCCAGTAGATCAAACGCATCGACATTCATCATTTGCGGCACCAGGGCAGAATGGGCCGGCGCAGCCGGGTGTCTGGCTCCGGACAAGAGATCAGACACCCAAGTGGGCCATATCGTCTGTACACAGCGGTGTCAGGCACCTTGGGAGCCTGACACCGGGTAAGCCCCGGCCGGAGACATCAGAGGCTGTAGTACATGTCGAATTCGACGGGGTGCGTGGTCATGCGCAGACGCTGGACTTCGCCTTCTTTCAGGGCCAGGTAGGCGTCGAGCATGTCGTTGCTGAAAACACCGCCGCGCGTCAGGAACTCGCGGTCCTGGTCGAGCGCTTCGAGCGCCTGTTCGAGCGACGCGCACACCGTCGGGATCTTCGCGTCTTCTTCCGGCGGCAGGTCGTACAGGTTCTTGTCGGCCGGATCGCCCGGATGGATCTTGTTCTGCACGCCGTCCAGGCCGGCCATCATCAGGGCCGAGAAGGCCAGGTACGGGTTGGCCAGGGGATCCGGGAAGCGCGTCTCGACACGGCGGGCCTTGGGGTTGCCCACATACGGGATGCGGATCGAGGCCGAGCGGTTACGCGCCGAGTAAGCCAGCTTGACCGGGGCTTCGTAGTGCGGCACCAGGCGCTTGTACGAGTTGGTGCCCGGGTTGGTGATGGCGTTCAGCGCACGGGCGTGCTTGATGATGCCGCCGATGTAGAACATAGCGAATTCGGACAGGCCGGCGTAACCGTTGCCCGCGAACAGGTTCTGGCCATCTTTCCAGATGGACTGGTGCACGTGCATGCCGGAACCGTTGTCGCCAACGATGGGCTTGGGCATGAAGGTGGCAGTCTTGCCGTAGGCGTGCGCCACATTGTGCACGACGTATTTCAGGATCTGGGTCCAGTCGGCCCGCTTGACCAGCGTGCTGAACTTGGTGCCGATTTCAAGCTGGCCGGGGCCGGCGACTTCATGGTGGTGCACTTCCACGGGCACGCCCATTTGTTCGAGCAGCAGGCACATTTCCGAGCGCATGTCCTGGAAGGAATCGACCGGAGGCACGGGGAAATAGCCGCCCTTGACGGCCGGGCGGTGGCCCATGTTGCCGCCTTCGAATTCCAGGGCCGACGACCACGGGGCTTCTTCGGACTTGATCTTCACGAAGGTGCCCGACATGTCGGTGTTCCATGTGACGCCATCAAACACGAAAAATTCGGGTTCCGGACCGAAGTAGGCGGTATCGCCCAGGCCCGAGGACTTCAGGTAGGCTTCGGCGCGCTTGGCCAGCGAGCGCGGGTCGCGATCGTAACCCTTCAGATCGGACGGCTCGACCACGTCGCAACTCAGGATCAGGGTGGGCTCTTCGCGGAACGGATCCAGGTTGGCGGTATCCAGGTCGGGGATGAGCAGCATGTCGGAAGCTTCGATACCCTTCCAGCCCGGAATGGAGGAGCCGTCGAACGCCTGGCCGCTTTCCAGCTTGTCTTCGTCGACAGCGGTGGTGGGCACGGACACGTGGTGTTCACGGCCCACCGTGTCGGTGAAGCGGAAGTCCAGGAACTTGACTTCGTTGTCGGCGATCTGTTTCAGGATGTCTTTCGGGCTTGCCATGTCATCTCCATGTGATAAAAGCGCCGTGGGCTAGGCCCTGGTCCGGCTGGCATGAACAGAAGAAAGCAATATGCGTGCCAAGACCCATCACGGGGCATTCCCGCGTCATGCAATCCATGGAGGGGCACAAAGCACCATAATAGTGCAAAACACAGGGCATGAAAGCACCATAATGGTGCATCAGCTATAGAAACACTTCCTGCAGGTCGTTCAGGAAGCGCCATCCCAAGGCGGTGGCACGCAGGCGGGTGGGATCGGGATCGAGCAAGCCTCGGGCGCTGGCGGCTTTCAGGGCCGGGGCAATGGCGGCCAGCGACAGGCCGGTACGCTCGGAGAAAGACGAGGCCGCCACGCCGTCTTTCAGGCGCAGGGCATTCAGCATGAACTCGAACGGCAGTTCGTCGGGCCCCACCCTGCGGGTTTCGGCGATATGGCTGCCGTCGCGGGCCATGGCGGCGGCCATCCAGGTTTCCGGGCTGCGCAGGCGGGCCTCGCGCACGATCCGGTCGTGGAAGGACAATTTGCCGTGCGCGCCTGGCCCCAGGCCGAGATAATCGCCGAATTCCCAATAATTCAGGTTGTGGCGGCAACGGGCGCCCGGCCGCGCATAGGCTGATACCTCGTAGCGCTGCAATCCGGCCGCCTCGAGCGAGGCCTCGACGGCGTCCTGCATGGCGGCGCTGGCATCGTCGTCGGGCAGTTCGGGGGGATATTTGGCGAAGACCGTATTCGGTTCCAGGGTAAGGTGGTAGAGCGACAGATGCTCGGTACCGAACGACAGGGCCTGCTGCACATCGGCCAGGCAGGCCGCCAAGTCTTGCCCGGGCAAGGCGAACATCAGGTCCAGGTTGATGCGCCCTACGGCGCGCTGTGCCATCTGGATGGCGGCACGCGCCTGGGCGGCGTCGTGGATGCGCCCCAGTTTCTTCAATTGGGCGTCATCGAAACTCTGGATGCCCAGCGACA
>DASPIV010000144.1:0-3021 GCA_035628955.1 Bordetella sp. | reverse complement strand
TACGTCGAGGCCGCCTTCTGGTGGCCCGAGGCCATTGCGGGCCGGGCACGGCGCTACAAGTTCAGTTCCGAGGCCAGCCATCGTTTCGAGCGCGGCGTCGACTACGCCAGCATCCCCGAACACCTGGAATTCATTGCGGGCCTGATCATCGATATCTGCGGCGGCCAGGCCGGCCCGATCGACGACCAGGTTGCCAACTTGCCGCAGCGCCCGCCGGTGCGCATGCGCCTGTCGCGCTGCCACCGTGTGCTGGGCGTGCCCGTGCCCCAGGCCGAAGTCGCACAGATATTCAACCGCCTGGGCTTGCCGTTCCAGCTCGAAGGCGACAATTTCATCGTCGAACCGCCGTCATACCGATTCGACCTGTCTTTGGAAGAAGACCTCATCGAAGAAGTCGCCCGCATCTATGGCTTCGAACGCCTGCCCGACGTGCCACCCATGGCGCGTGCCCAGATGTACTCGCAGCCCGAGCAACTGCGCGGCCCGCATGCGCTGCGCCGGCTGGCGGCCGCGCAAGACTACCAGGAAGTCGTCAACTACAGCTTCGTCGAGGCCGACTGGGAACGCGACTACGCCGGCAACGAGAATCCGGTGCGGCTGCTCAATCCCATCGCCAGCCATTTGTCGGTGATGCGTTCCGGACTGATCGCCGGCCTGGTGGCCAATATCCGCTACAACGCCAACCGCAAGCAGTCGCGCGTGCGCGTGTTCGAGCTGGGGCGTGTGTTCTTGCGCGATGCCGCCCATCAAGATGGCCCGCTCGACGTGGCCGGTGTGCGCCAGCCGCTGCGCCTGGCCGGCGCGGCGTGGGGCCCGGCGGTCGAAGAGCAATGGGGCGTACCGACGCGGCACGTGGATTTCTTCGACGTGAAAATGGACGTGCAGGCGCTGTTCGGTGCCCGCGCGGCCCAGTTGCGCTTCGAGGCGGCCGCGCATCCCGCGCTGCATCCTGGCCGCAGCGCGCGCATCGACCTGGATGGGCAAGCGGTGGGCTGGATCGGCGAGCTGCATCCCCGCTGGGCGCAGCAGGCCGACCTGCCGCACGCGCCGGTGGTATTCGAGCTCGAGGTCGAGGCCCTGTCGCAGGGCCGCTTGCCGCAAGTGCACGAGGTGTCGCGCCAGCCGGTAGTGGTACGCGACCTGGCGCTGTGGGTGGACCTGTCGGTCAGCGCCCAGTCCATGCTGGACACGGTGGCCGCCACCATCGCGGCCGACCCGCAACTGGCCGTAGTGCAGGATACCCGCCTGTTCGACGTGTGGCGCGACAAGCCGCAAGAGCGCCGGCCAGTCACCGAAAAAAGCCTTGCGTTCCGTTTCTGGCTACAGGACACTGAGGTCACGCTGGACGAAGCCCGCGTTGCCGATTGCCTGGCCCGCATCAACCAGGCGCTGGCCGATGCCCACGGCGCACGCCAGCGTACTTGAACCATGGGGACTACCATGCTTGCCGAGCCGCGTACCCTGACCAAGGCCGAACTTGCCGAATTGCTGTTCGAGCGGGTCGGCCTGAACAAGCGCGAAGCCAAAGACATTGTCGATACATTCTTCGAAGAAATCCGCGACGCCCTGGCGCGCGGCGATTCGGTAAAACTGTCGGGCTTCGGCAATTTCCAGGTGCGCAACAAGCCACCGCGCCCGGGGCGCAATCCCAAGACGGGCGAGACCATTCCCATCGCAGCGCGGCGCGTCGTCACTTTCCATGCCAGCCAGAAGCTGAAGAGCGTGGTCGAGCAGGCCGAACCCGCACCGGATGCAGACAACGGCGGGGAGTGATACGCTTTGTCGGCAATTGTTATCGGCTCAAGACGCACCACGGCATAAAATCTTTCCATGACCCGTCCCGAACCCACTGTTGCGCTTCCTCCCATTCCCGCCAAACGCTACTTCACGATAGGCGAAGTCAGTGACCTCTGCGGCGTCAAGCCGCACGTATTGCGCTACTGGGAACAGGAATTCACTCAGCTCAAGCCGGTAAAGCGCCGTGGCAATCGCCGCTATTACCAGCACCACGAAGTCTTGCTGATCCGCCGCATTCGTTCGCTGCTGTACGAGCAGGGTTTCACGATCAGCGGCGCGCGCAACCGGCTGGGCGATGCGCGCGACACGCCGCACGACCAGGACGCCGCCGTGCGCCTGAGCGGCGCCGAGATCCAGGCTTTGCGCGCCGAATTGGACAACGTGTCGGCCATGCTGGCCGAAGCCTTGGGCACGCCGCCCACGGGCAACGACGCACGCTGAAAATCCGCTGCTTCAATACATGAAAACCTGCGCGATACGGTGCAGGTTTTTTTCAGTTCTGATATACTCTTTTTCTTTCGGGGCGTAGCGCAGCCTGGTAGCGCACTTGCATGGGGTGCAAGGGGTCGCGAGTTCGAATCCCGCCGTCCCGACCAGTAAAATCAAGGGCTTACAGAGGAGTTTCTCTGTAAGCCCTTGTCATTTTCTGACGGTCTGAAGTTCAATGGCTGGGCCAGCGGTGCGGACTTCAATCAATTCGGAGAATGACATGACCGGGTCCCAGATACTGATTCTTGTGGCTCTGACCGTGTTTGCGGTGTATCGGCAAACCGCGCGCACCGAGGTTGTCGGGCGCACGCGTTTCAAGCTGGCTGCCATCTACGCCGCGGTTGGCCTGCTGGCTGGCGGGTTCTACCTGCCGCCGGATAGCCGCTCATGGTGGGTCCTGGCGCTCAGCCTGGCGGCAAGCGCCATTGTCGGTGTCCTGCGTGGAAGGCTTACCCGCTTGTACCGGGAGCCAAACGGGCGCTTGTTCAGCCAGGGGACGCCAGTAACGATCGGCTTGTTTCTGTTGCTGATAGCGGGCAAGTTCGCTTGGGGCGCCTGGGAATATTCCCGGAATGCGCACCCGCATGGTGGCTTTGGCGAAATACTCTTGATGATCGCCGCAATGGTCGCCATGCAGGCACAGATAGTCTGGCGCCGCGCTCAGGCCCTGCACGGCAGCCAGGCCGCGCCGGAACCCACTGGCTCGCCGGGTTAGCAGCGCCACGGTCAGCGCCT
>DASPIV010000143.1:0-2620 GCA_035628955.1 Bordetella sp. | reverse complement strand
GTTGCGGCGTTGGAGATACGTGCCGCAGACGTCGGTATGAACGCAGTCTAGGAAACAAAGTCGATCGGGATTATTACGGTGTGGCGCAAAACCAAATCTCTTGCATCGCGCCAGCGAGCGGCATGGTTTGCAATAAAGTTGGGGTATCACGCGAGGTTGCGCCTTTAACCGACCGGTGTAGCCGATGTTCGCGCCGCCGCGGCGGGCCGCACAGGCACGGCGCTTGCTGCGCCACGCCATTCATTGCTGCAGGCGGGCCTTATGACCGACATCAAAGTCGACGTCCGTACCGGCCAGTATCCGGGCAAGCTTGCCCGCGAGACTTTCCGGCTGCGCTTCATGCGCCGCTTCTACGATCCGGCTTTCCAGGCCGAACACGAAGCCTTGCAGCGGCTCGAAGCCATTGCATGGGACGCCTATCAAGATGGCCGCAAGGCCCCCATTACCGTGAAGGCCGGCCCCGGCTATGCCGATGCCGATTACGACCTGTCGGTGGAATGGAAAGACACCCACGACCGGCTGGTCCGTGCGGCGGCCGTGCAGCGCGATCCGCAGACACGCTCGCGCGTGCTGGTGGTTATAGGCGCCGCGCGCAACGACGGCACCTGTCCGGGCGAAATATCCAAGACCTGGCGGCTGGCGCAACTTGTGCGTCAAGAATTGGAGGCCGCCCGGGTGCAGGCCGACATGCTCGACCTGAGCCTGCTGACTTCGGAATTCCAGGCCCTGATCCACCCGTGCAAAGGCTGTGTGTCCACCGCGATGCCGCTATGCCACTGGCCTTGCAGCTGTTATCCCAACCACTCGCTGGGCCAGGACAACGACGCGATGAACGACATCTACGAGCAATGGGTGGCCGCGCACGGCGTGATACTGGTTGCGCCCACCTACTGGTATCAATCGCCCAGCCCGCTCAAGCTGATGATCGACCGGCTGGTATGCGCCGATGGCGGCAACCCCGATCCGACCACTACCGCCGGCAAGAACGCGCTGAAAGCCAAGCAGATTGAAATGGCGGGCTGGCCCTATCCCAAGCACCTGGCGGGCCGGGCCTATGGGCTGGTGGTGCATGGCGACGTGGCGGGCGTCGAGGCCCAGCGCCGTGCCCTGGCGGATTGGCTGGACTGGATGGGCCTGGTCGACGCGGGCGCATCATCGCGGCTGGATCGCTATATCGGCTATTACAAGCCCTATGCCACCAGCCATGCCGAACTCGACGCCGACCAGGCAGTGCAGGAAGAGGTGCGCAACGTGGCGCGCACGATGATCAACTGCCTGCCGCGCCTGCGGACCGCAGGATGGGCCCCGCCGGACGAAGGGCTGAAGAATCCGCGTCCGAAGTAGCCGAGCCGCGGCCCATGGCATGATAGCGGCGTTACCTTACTGCGCCTGCCCCGAACATGTCGAATTTGATCGTCCATGGCGGCCTGCCGCTACGCGGCCAGATCGTGCCGTCCGCCAACAAGAACGCCGTCCTGCCCATCTTGTGCGCCACGCTGCTCACTGATCAGCCACTACGCCTGATCGGCGTGCCCGACATCACCGATGTCAAGAAAATTCTCCAGATATTTCGCATGCTGGGCAGCGACGTGACGGTGGACTTTGGCACCGGTATTCTCGACCTGCATCATCACGCGACGGAATTCGACCCCGTCCTGCACAAGCTGCCCGAAGAGATGCGCTCTTCGATCATGCTGGTACCGCCGCTATTGGCGCGGTTCGGCGTGGCGCGCCTTGAAAACGATGTAAAAGGCTGCACCCTGGGCGTGCGCGAAATCGATCCCCACGTCGAGGTATTCGAACGCTTCGGGGCGGGCGTGGAACGCAGCGCCGAGTCGTTGATGGTGTATGCGGGCCCGCAGATGCTCGCCAATCATCATTGGCTGGACTATGCGTCGGTTACCACCACTGAAAACTTCGTGCTGTGCGCGGCCTCTGCCCAGGGTACATCGACCCTCGTCAATGCCGCCTCGGAACCGCATGTGCAAGAGTTCTGCCGCTTTCTGGCCATGCTGGGCGTCGAGATCGACGGCATAGGCACATCGCGACTGAGCATAGAAGGGCGCCGCCAACTCGGTGGCGGCGAGTTCCGGTTCAGCGAAGACTTCCACGAAATCGCCACCTTTCTTGCGCTGGGCGCCATTACCGGGGGCGATATCGTGGTCAGGAATAGCGCGCCCGAACAATTTCCGCTTATCGACCGCACCTTCGCGAAATTCGGGGTGGAAGTCGTGCATCGCGATGGCTGGTCGCGGGCCGCGCTGGACGGCCCGCTACGGGTGCGCAAGCCTTTCACCCCGAACATCCTGACCAAGGTGGAGGCCGCGCCCTGGCCTTACCTGCCTGTCGATTTGTTGCCCATTTTCATTGCCCTGGGTGTAAAGGCGGAAGGCAGCGCCATGTTCTGGAACAAGGTCTATGACGGGGCAATGGGCTGGTCCGTCGAATTGTCCAAGTTCGGCGCGCACGTATTCCTGTCGGATCCGCATCGCCTGGTTACGTTCGGCGGGCTTGCGCTAAGCCCCGCCAAAGTCGAAAGCCCCTACATCATTCGTGTGGCAATCGCATTGCTGATGGTGGCGGCCAGCATCAAAGGGCGCTCGGAGATCACCAATGCGCT
>DASPIV010000142.1:0-3796 GCA_035628955.1 Bordetella sp. | reverse complement strand
TGGGTTTTGCACGGGCCGATGACCTGTACGTGGCCGCCGCCAAAGACGAATTCAGCCTGCGCCAGATCGACGCCGTGTTCCAGCAGCCTTCGCCCGAGGCCGAGCCCGAGGCGGCCGACCTGGCCAACGCGCACAGTGCCGACAGCGCCGCGCGCAGCGGCAAGAGCGGGGTGCTGGTAGTGGGCGTGGACTCGCTGCTGACCCAGTTGGCGCGCTGCTGCCGGCCTGCGCCGCCCGACAAGATCGCCGGTTTCGTCACGCGCGGCCGAGGGGTGTCGATTCACCGCACCATCTGCCGCAGCTACCAGGCTTTGGCGGCGCGCGAGCCCGAACGGATCATCGACGTGACGTGGGGCCATACCGCCGAGACTTTTTACCCGGTGGATGTCAGCGTGCATGCGCATGACCGGCCGGGCCTGTTGCGCGATCTGTCCGAAGTTTTCGCGCGGCAGCGCCTGAATGTGGTGGGCGTCAATACCCAAAGCCGCCAGTCGCTGGCGCACATGATTTTCACGGTTGAAGTGCGCGGTGGCGAGTCGCTGGGCAAGGCGTTGGCCGCCTTGTCCGAGGTCCCGGGCGTGACTTCCGCGGTGCGCCACTGAGCGCCCCGCTGGCGGGGACGCGGCGCGTGGCTGTTCTGGCCTACACTCGGTGTTTTACCCCGTCGAGAATCGTCACATGGATACACGTACCTGGCTGCAAACGCTGGTTGGCATCGATACCACCAGCCGCAACTCGAACCTGGGCCTGATCGAGACGGTACGGGACAAGCTCAAGGCCCAGGGAGTGCAAGCCTGGCTGGCGCACAATGCCGATCGCAGCAAGGCCAACCTGTTCGCTACCTTGCCGGCCAGCGATGGCACTGAGCAGGGCGGCATCGTGCTCTCGGGCCATACCGATGTGGTGCCGGTCGACGGCCAGGCCTGGTCTACCGACCCCTTCGGCCTGGCCGAGGCCGATGGCCGGCTGTATGGCCGGGGCACTTGCGACATGAAGGGCTTCATCGCAACTGCGCTGGCGCTGGTGCCCGAGTACCTGGCCATGCCGCGCAAGAAGCCCATTCACCTGGCATTCTCGTATGACGAGGAAGTAGGCTGCGTCGGGGCCCCGGTGATGCTGGCCGAGCTGGTCGAACGCGGTATCCGCCCCGACGGCTGCGTGGTGGGCGAGCCCACCGGCATGCAGGTGGTCGTGGCGCACAAGGGCATCAACCTGTTCCGCTGCTGCGTCCAGGGCAAGGCGGCGCATTCGTCGCTGACCCCGCGCGGCTGCAACGCCATCGAGTATGCCGCGCGCCTGATCTGCCGCATCCGCGAACTGGCCGACGCCTACAAGGCCCAGGGCCCCTACGACGAGTTCTACGATGTTCCGTATTCCACCATGACCACCAACCTGATCCAGGGTGGCATAGCGGTCAACACCATTCCCGAACTCTGCGAGTTTTCGTACGAATTCCGCAATTTGCCGGGCATGCCGGCCGACGAAATCCAGGCCCAGGTCGAGCGTTATGTGCACGAGACTCTGTTGCCGGCCATGCAGGCCGAATTCGATGGGGCGCGCATCGATATCCGGACCGGCGCCAAGGCCCCTGGCCTGGACGCCTCGGAAGAGGCGGCCATTACGCAACTGGCGCGGGCCCTGACCGACGACCGCGCCACCCGCAAGGTGGCCTACGGCACCGAGGCCGGGCTGTTCCAGGGCATCGGCGTACCCACGGTCGTATGTGGGCCCGGACACATCGAACAGGCGCACAAACCCGACGAATACGTGGCGCTGGATCAGCTTGCGGCGTGCGAGAAGTTCTTGCGCCGCCTAGGGCAGTCGCTGGCGTAGGGCAGGCTGCCCGTGCGCTCGGGTAAAATGGCGGGTTGCGAAGCGGGCTTCGCGGCGAACGGCGCGTTTGCCGCCTGCCCAGGAGAAACTGGTGAAATCTTACGACCTTCCGGATGCCCAGGGCCATTTCGGCCAATATGGGGGCGTGTTCGTCGCCGAAACGCTCATGCATGCGCTCGACGAGCTGCGCGCGGCCTACGAGCGCTGCCGGCTCGACCCCAAGTTCGTCGAAACCTTCAACTACGAGCTCAAGCACTTCGTGGGGCGTCCCAGCCCCGTCTACCACGCGGCCCGCTGGTCGCGCGAACTGGGCGGCGCACAGATCTGGTTCAAGCGCGAAGACTTGAATCACACGGGTGCGCACAAGGTCAATAACTGCATCGGCCAGGCCCTGCTGGCCCGTCACATGGGCAAGCCGCGTGTCATCGCCGAAACCGGCGCCGGGCAGCATGGCGTGGCCACCGCCACCGTGGCGGCCCGCTACGGCATGGAATGCGTGGTCTACATGGGCAGCGAAGACGTGCGGCGCCAGGCCTCCAATGTGTACCGCATGAAATTGCTGGGGGCCACCGTAGTGCCGGTCGAGTCGGGCTCGCGCACCCTGAAGGACGCGCTGAACGAAGCCATGCGCGATTGGGTCACCAACGTCGAGAACACCTTCTATATCATCGGCACGGTGGCCGGGCCCGATCCCTATCCCCGCATGGTGCGCGACTTCCAGACCGTCATCGGCAACGAATGCCTGCAGCAGATGCCGCAAGATGCCGGCCGCCAACCCGACTACGTAGTGGCCTCGGTGGGCGGAGGGTCGAACGCCATGGGCATCTTCTACCCGTACATTCCCTACGAAGACGTGCAGCTGGTGGGCGTGGAAGCCGCCGGCGAAGGCCTGGATTCCGGCCGCCATGCAGCCTCGCTGGCAGCGGGCCAGGTCGGCGTGCTGCACGGCAATCGCACCTACGTCATGCAGGATGCCGATGGCCAGGTCCAGGAAACCCATTCGGTATCGGCGGGGCTCGACTACCCCGGCGTGGGTCCCGAGCATGCCTGGCTGAAAGACAGCGGGCGGGCGCAGTACGTGGGCATCACCGACGACCAAGCCCTGACGGCGTTCCATGACTGCTGCCGCATCGAAGGTATCATGCCGGCGCTCGAGTCTGCGCACGCCATTGCGCAGGCCGTGAAAATGGCGCCCACGCTGCCGCAAGACAAAATCATCCTGGTCAACTTGTCGGGCCGGGGCGACAAAGACATGCATACCGTCGCCGAGCGCGCGGGCATTCAGTTCTGACACCATGACGACCCGAACCGATCGTATTGCCGCGGCATTTTCCCGTGTGGCCGAGTCTGGCCGCGCGGCCGCGCTGATTCCCTACATCGCCGCCGGCGACCCCTCGCCGGACGCCACGGTGCCGCTGATGCATGCCCTGGCGCAAGCCGGCGCCGACATCATCGAGCTGGGTGTGCCGTTTTCCGACCCCATGGCCGATGGCCCTGTCATCCAGCGTGCCGCCGAGCGCGCCATTGCGCAGGGCGTGGGCCTGCGCCGCGTGCTCGAGCTGGTCGGCCAGTTCCGGCGCGACGACATGGCCACGCCGGTGGTCCTGATGGGTTATGCCAACCCCATCGAACGCATGGGCCAGCAGGCGTTTGCCCTTGCCGCCCAGCAGGCCGGCGTCGACGGCGTGCTGGTGGTCGATTATCCGCCCGAAGAAATCGATGCCTTCGCGGGGCAGTTGCAGGCCTGCGGCATCGCGCCCATTTTTCTGCTGGCTCCGACGTCCACCGGCGCGCGAATCCAGGCCATTGCCCGCATTGCCCGGGGCTATGTCTATTACGTATCGCTCAAGGGCGTTACCGGGGCTGGCAGCCTGAATACCGACGACGTGGCGGCGCGTGTGGCGCTGATCCGGCGCCACGTCAGCATCCCGGTGGGGGTGGGCTTCGGGATCCGCGACGCGGC
>DASPIV010000141.1:0-5510 GCA_035628955.1 Bordetella sp. | reverse complement strand
TTTTCCAGCGCGCGCAGGCGGCGGCGCAGGTGCGCCAGTTGTTGTAGCACGGCGGCGTTGCGCTGCCATTCCCCATGTTCGGCGTAAGGATACACGCCGGTGTAACGCCCCGGTTTGGCAATGCTGGACGTTACCGCGGTGCCGCCGGATATATGCACATCGTCGGCCAGCGTCAGGTGCCCCGACAGCATCGCCGCGCCGCCGATCGTGCAACGCGCGCCGATGACCGTGGAACCCGCCACGCCGACGCAGGCTGCCATGGCCGTATGGGCGCCTATGCGAACGTTATGGCCCAGCATGATCTGGTTGTCCAGCTTGACACCGTCGCCGATATCGGTGTCTTCGAGGGCACCGCGGTCGATGGTGGTATTGGCGCCGATTTCGACATCGTCGCCGATGCGCACGCCGCCCAATTGCGCGATCTTGCCCCAGGCGCCCTGCCCCAGGGTCGGGTCAGGTGCAAAGCCGAAGCCGTCGGCACCCAGCACCACGCCGCTATGCAGAATGGCGCGTGCCCCGATGCGCACATTGCCATACAGGGTGACGCGGGCATGCAGCAGGCAATCGGGCCCCAGGACGGAGCCCGGCCCGATGACACACCCGGGGCCCAGCGTGCTGCCATGGCCGATGCGCGCGCCGGATTCCACCACGCAATGTGGGCCGATGCGCACATCGTCTTCGATCACCGCGTCGGCCGCCACGACGGCCAGCGAGTGCACGCTAGCCGGCAGCCTGGGCTGGCGCGCGGCGTCGAACCACTGCGCGAGCCGGGCATACAGCAGATAGGGATGCGGGCACACCACCCGCGCGCAGGCGGGGGCATGGGCATCGCTGGCCAGCGCCTGGGCGGCGTCGGGTGTGACAATGACCGCAGCCGCCCGCGTACCGGCCAGTTGGCTCTGGTAGCGCGGGTTGGTCAGAAAGCTGATTTCCTCGGGCCCGGCCGACGCCAGGGTGCCTATGCCGCGGATCCGCGGCAGGGCAGCGCCCGGAGCCGCTTCGATACGCCAATCCAGACCCTGCGTATTGGCCGCAGCCAGCAAGTCGTCCAGGGCCGGCGCGCGGGCGGGATCCAGCAGGATCGGCATGCGTACGGCGCCTGCGCTTACTTACCGAGGGCCTGGATCACCTTGTCGGTGATGTCGACACGCGGATTGACGGTGACCGCGTCCTGGACGATCAGGTCGTAGTTTTCCTGTTCGGCAATGCGCTTGATGGCCTGGTTGGCCTTGGTCACGATAGAGGAGAACTCTTCGTTGCGGCGGCGGTTGAAGTCTTCCTGGAACTCGCGGCGCTTGCGCTGCAGTTCGGTGTCCAGGCGCGACAGGTCGCGTTGGCGGCTGACGCGGTCGGATTCGGAAAGCACCGGGGCGTCTTTGTCGAATTTCTCGGCCTGGGAACGCAGGCTGTTGCTCAGGCGCTGGAGCTCATCGTCGCGCTTCTTGAATTCGGCTTCGATCTTGCTTTGCGCAGTCTTGGCCGGTGCCGACTCGCGCAGGATGCGCTCGGTGTTCACGAAGCCGATCTTGGTGCCTTGCGCGTGCGCCGGCAGCGCTACGGCAGAACCCAGGAGCAGCGCACCCGCCAAGGCCAGCGTGCCGCCCAGTTTGCCGACGCGTTTGGCGCGCGTAGGACTCGAGGTATTGAGTGCGAAATCAGACATCATGAAAATCTCACCTTCCAATGAGGTAAAGCAAAACCAATATTGTGCCACTAAACGGACAAGCCGCCGGGTTGAGGCGCCCTGTCCGTGTGATCAGGCGTAACCGTCACGGTAACTAGAAGCCCGTACCGATCTGGAACTGGAAACTCTGTTGGTCGTCGCCCGACTTGGCGTTGAGCGGACGCGCATACGACAGTTGCAGCGGACCCAGGGGCGATTGCCACGACAAGCCCACACCCGCCGAGTAGCGCCAGCCGCAGGGATCGTCGACCTCGTTGCCCGGCTCGCCGCCCGTGCACTTCATGCCGCTGCCGGCCGCCACTTGGCCAGCGTCGGCGAACACGAACCAGCGCAGGGTGCGGTCTTTCGAGGCGCCCGGGAAAGGCAGGTACAGTTGGGCGTTGGCCACGATACGCCGCGAGCCGCCCAGGTAGTCGCCGGTAAGCGGGTCGCGCGGGCCCAGCGAGGCGCCGTCGTAACCGCGCACCGTGCCGATACCGCCGGCGTACACGTTCTTGATGACCGGGTAATCCAGGCTGCCATAGCTGCGCCCGTAATCGATCATGCCATTGAGCGCCAGCGTGTAGCTGCGGCCCAGGGGGATGTAGTACTGCTGCTGGGCGGTCAGCAGGTAGTACTTCAGGTCCATGGTCGAGAAATCGCCCTTCAGGCGGGTGTACGAACCCTTGGTGGGCGCCAGGGCGCTGTCGCGCGTGTCTTTCGACCACCCCGCGTTGAGAATGAACGCGTTGGTGCTGTCGCCGTACTGTTCGACGAACTGGCGGTAGGCCAGCGGCGAGTTGTTGTACAGGTCGATCTGGTTGCGTTCGAACGTGCCGCCCAGGAACACCCGGTCGTACTCGGAAATGGGCACGCCGAAGTTCATGCCCAGGCCCATGGCCTTGACGCGGTAGTCGCCGTCGTTGTTGTCCCAGGGCTCGGTAACGCGGTAGTAGGCCGACGTCGTGCGACTGATGCCGTCTTTGGTGAAATACGGGTCGGTGTGCGACAGCACGGCCGCGCGGTTGGTCTTGCTGGTGTTGAACTGCAGCGTCAGGTTGGTACCGCTGCCGAACACGTTGTCTTCGCTGATACCGGCCGACAGGATGGCCTTTTCGGTTGAGCCGTAGCCCACCCCCAGATTGATCATGCCGGTGGGCTTTTCTTTCACGTCGACGTTGACATCGACCTGGTCAGGCGAGCCCGGCACCGGATCGGTGCTGACGTTGACTTCGCTGAAGTAGCCCAGGCGGTCGATACGGTCGCGCGAGATTTTCAGGTCGCCCGAGTCGTACCAGGCGGCCTCTTCCTGGCGCATTTCACGGCGCACGACTTCATCGCGGGTGCGCGTGTTGCCGCCTATTTGAATGCGGCGCACGTACACGCGGCGGCTGGGGTCGACGTAGAACGTGACATCGGCCTCGTGCTTGGCGCGGTCCAGGGTGGGATTGGGGTTGACGTTGGCGAACGCGTAACCCAGTTCGCCCAGGTAGTCGGTGATGGCCTTGGCGGAATCGTTGGCCTGCGCGGCCGAGAACGTTTCGCCTTCCTTGACCTGCACCAGCTTGTTGATTTCGGTGTCCAGGCCCAGCAGGTTGCCGGCCAGCTTCACGCTGCGCACCTTGTAGGGCTCGCCCTCGTGCAGCGTGACCGTGATGTAGATGTCTTTGCGATCGGGCGAAATGGTGACCTGCGGCGGCTCGACCGAAAACTCCAGATAGCCCTGGTCCAGGTAGAACGAGCGCAGGCGTTCGATATCGCCCTCGAGCTTTTCGCGCGAGTACTTGTCGGTGTTGGTATACCAGGTCAGCCAGCCGGGGGTGGTCAGGTCGAACAGGTCGAGCAGTTCGCTTTCCGAGAACGCTTTGTTGCCCACGATGCTGATCTGGCGGATCTTGGCGACCTCGCCTTCGAACACATCGAAGCTTACGCCGACTCGGTTGCGCGGCAGCGGCGTTACGGTGGATGTGACCTCGACGCCGTACTTGCCCTTGCCCAGGTACTGTTCCTTGAGCTCGAACTCGGCCCGTTCGAGCATGGACTGGTCGAAAATGCGGCCTTCGCCGAAGCCCACCTGCATCAGCGACTTGGTGATGGCCTTGGAATCGAATTCGCGCATGCCGCTGAAGGTAACGGATGCGATGGTGGGACGCTCTTGCACGACGACCACCACGACGTCGTTGTCGGTCTGGATCCGGACGTCGCTGAAAAAGCCCGTGCTGTACAGGCGGCGCACGGCTTCGGTGGCCTCGGCATCGGTGAACTCTTCGCCGACCTTGACCGGCAGGTACCCGAACACGGTACCGGCATCAGTGCGCTGAATGCCTTCCACGCGGATATCCCGCACGACAAAAGGGTCGAACGCATGAGCCAGGGCCGGCATGAGCAGCGCGGCGAGCAGGCTCAGTATGACGCCCATTTTGTGATGAAACATCCGAAAAGACATGTCCTGGCTATCCTAGGTCGAGCAAATGGCGGAGGATTTTATTCGATCGCCAGTCAGGTGAATAGACGAGCGAAATCGTTGAACAGCGCCAGCCCCATCAGCCCCGCAAGCAAGCCGATGCCGGCACGCTGCCCGATGTCGATCCATCGGTCGGGCGGCGGACTGCCGCGCACAATTTCGACGAGATAGTACAGCAGATGCCCGCCGTCCAGCATTGGAATCGGCAACAGGTTCAGAACCCCGAGGCTGATGCTGATCAAGGCCAAATAGGCCACATAGGCGGCGATGCCCAGCCGTGCGGTCTGGCCGGCGTAGTCGGCGATGGTGACGGGGCCGCTGATGTTGCGCCAGGAAACTTCCCCGATGATCATGCGCCCCATCATGCGCAACGACAGCCAGGCGGTGTCCCAGGTGCGCACCGTGGCGCGCCCAATACTCTCGAACAGACCGTAACGTACCGTCACCATGGGCAGGTCGCCGGCCAGTTGCACACCGATACGGCCGATGGTCTGCCCCTGCACTGTTTCGGCGCGCGGCACGACTGTCAGCGAAACCGGGGCGCCATCGCGCAGCAGCGTCAGCGCCAGCGGCTGGCCGGCATGCTGTTGAATGATGTGTACCAGCTGGCTGGTGTCGGGATCGGCGATGTCGCCCACGCGGACGATGCGGTCGCCATCGCGCAAGCCTGCATGCTCGCCCTCGCCGCCTGCGATTACCTCGCGCACCACGGGCTTGGGCAGGGCCAGGCGCAGGCCGGTGTCGGCCAGCGGGTCGCCCTGCGCGGGATCCATGCGGTTGCCGGGCACCTGCAGCGTGCGCTGCTGTGTTGCGCCATCGGGCGCGCGCACGTCGAGCTGCGCCTGGCCGCCGCTCGACAGTACATCGAGCAGGCGCCAGCGTGCGTCGTTCCAGGAGGCCACCTGCCGGCCGTCGATGGCCAGGATGCGCTCGCCGCCATGGAAGCCGGCCTGCGCGGCCGGCGTGCCGGCCGCCGGGGGGCTGATCACCGCGGCGGGCTCCTGGGTACCGGCCAGGTTCAGCCCGGCATACAGCAAGATGGCCAGCACCAGGTTGAACAGCGGCCCGGCCGCCACGATGGCGATACGCCGGCCCACCGGCTGGGTATTGAACGACTGTGCGGCCACGGCGCGCGAGGCGCCGGGTGGCGGGTCGTCTTGCATCTTGACGTAGCCCCCCAAGGGAAGGGCCGAAACCGCCCATTCGGTGCCATGGCGATCGACCCGGCGCAGCAGCACCTTGCCGAATCCGACGGAAAACCGCAGCACTCGCACGCCGCAAAGGCGGGCCACCCAGTAATGGCCCAGCTCATGGAACGTAATGAGTATGCCCAGGGCAACGATGAAGGCAAGCAGGGTGAAGAGCATGAATCGATGTCAGAGG
>DASPIV010000140.1:0-2883 GCA_035628955.1 Bordetella sp. | reverse complement strand
ACGACCTGTTGGCCTAGCGGCTTGGCCATGGCGTCGGCAATGATGCGGGCGATGGTATCGGTGGTGGTGCCCGGACCGAACGGCACTACCATGCGCACCGGCCGGTCAGGGAATTCGGCGGCCTGGACCGGCGCGCCGGACAGTCCCAGGCCCAGCGCAGCGGCCAGCACGGCGCCCAGCAGGCCACGGCGTCCTTGGCGGAAATGCGGGTTGAGCGGTTGCATGTTGTCTCTCCTGTGATTGATGTATGCGGCGCACCGTGCGGCGCGCCATCTATGCGGGCGTTATGACTGCGCCGTCCCGAATCCCGGGGGTACTTCACCTTGGTACTGCAATTCGCGCGTGGCCTGGTACGACAGTGCGAAGCCGATGGGCGCTTCCAGCTCTTCGGTCAGGTGAGCAATCAGACCGGCCGCGCGCGCCAGTATCGGCACGCCTTTCAGCGCAGGCAAGGGAAAGCCTATGCCTAGCAGCACGGCCGGAATCGCGGCCGAGACATTGAGCCGCAGGTCTTTGCCCACGATCCCGGGGATCACCTGCTCCACGGCTTCGGCAATGGCCACGTATTGCATGCCCGCTCCGCTCTCTCGCGCCACCTCGAACAGGCGGGCCACGCGCGGATCGCGATCTTTGTGCAGCGGATGCCCATAGCCGGGAATGGCGCGCCGGGCGGCGCGGTATTCGCCCACCACCGCACGCGCCGCCGCGACGATATCGCCCCCCCGCCCCGCGCGCGCCTCGATTTCATGGAACAGGCGCCCGGCCGTTTCCGACGCGCCTAGAATTACCGAGCCGCAGCCCAGGATGCCCGCCGCCACGGCACCTTGCAGCGCGTCGGGTGCGGCCGCCAGGGTCATGCGGCTCGCCTGCACGCTGGGCACCAGGCCGTGCTCGGCAATGGCTACCAGGGTGGCGTTCAGTACCTCGCTGGCCGCCGCGTCCGGGCGGCGCCCCGTGACCAGCAGGTAGAAGTAATCGCCGAAAGCCATCTTGCCGATCAGGTCCTGGCACAGGTCGGCGCCACGTACCACGATGGTGTGTTCGTCGGACGTGCAGATCGAGGTGCGAGGCACGGTTTCCTTGCCGATTTTCATAGGATGTCCTTGGTTGTCGAATGGGCCGGCATTGCGTTCATGCCTGGCCGTTGCGCAGTGCCGCGCGGATCTCATCGTTGTGCTCGCCCAGTACCGGCGGCGGACGCACTTGCGTGGGGCGCTGGCCGTCGAACGTGACGGGCGAACGGACCGTCTTCCAGGGGCCGCGCTGCGGGTGCACGCCTTCGATCTCGATCTGCAGATGGCGGGCCTGCGGGTCTTGCAGGGCCTCTTGGGTGTCGTACATGGGCGCGTGGGGCACGTCGCGCTCTTGCAGGCGGGCGCACCAGGCATCGCGCGGGCGCGTGGCGAAGATTTCGCCCAGCACCTCGATCAATTGTTCCTGGTGGGCGATGCGCCCTTCGCGCGTGGCAAAGCGCGCGTCGTCGAAAATACCGGGCCGCTCGATGGCTTCGGCCAGGCCGCGCCAGAACTTTTCAGGCGACGACATGTGCAGCGCGATCCATTTGTCGTCGGCGCAGCGCAGCGTGTACGACTGCGAAACGCTGGGGCGGCTGTACGGCCCCATGATCTCGCCTTCGGACAGGAAATGCGTGAAAGCATCCAGGTTGAAGTGACACATGGCTTCCAGCATGGAGACTTCCACTCGCCGGCCCTGGCCGGTACGCGCACGCTCCACCAGCGCACCCAGGATGCCGTAGGCGGCGTAGAACCCGGTAAGCGAGTCGGCGATGGCCGGCCCCACCACGCGCGGATTGGCCGGGTTGACCAGCAGGTTCAGGAAGCCGCTGGCGGCCTGGGCCACCGTGTCGTAGGCCGGCCGCCCGGCCGCGGGGCCGGTCTGGCCAAAGCCGCTGATGGCGCAGTACACCAGCCGCGGGTTCAATTCCCGAAGCCGTGCCTCGCCGGCGCCCAGCCGCTCGGCCGTACCGGGCCGGAAATTCTGGATGTAGACATCGGCGCCCTGGATCAGCGCATCGAATACCTGTGCGTCACCCGGATCCCGGGCGTCGAGTTCGATACTGCGCTTGTTGCGGTTGTAGGTTTGATAGTGCGGGCTGTACAGCCCGCCCTTGAAGGCCCGGAACGGGTCGCCGGTGCCGGGCTGTTCGACCTTGACCACGTCGGCCCCCAGGTCGGCCAGCAGCATGCCCGCGGCGGGCCCGGTAATAAATGTGCCCTGTTCGATGACGCGGATGCCATCCAATACTTTTCCCATGGGTACTCCTTGCTGCAAGGCTTGTGCTGCCGTAAGACTAGCCACCGCCATCAAATGATGGAAATGATAAATTTCGTCGATTATCATTGATGACATCGATTATCAAGGTGGAAACCCCATGGAATTGCGGCATCTGCGGTATTTCATTGCCCTGGCGGGCTCGTTGAACTTCACGCGCGCCGCCGAACGGGTTCACGTGACGCAGTCCACGCTATCGCACCAGATCCGCCAACTGGAAGAAGAAATCGGCCAGCGCCTGTTCGACCGGGTAGGCAAGCGTGTTGTCATTACCGCCGCCGGCGAAACCTTCCTGGCCTATGCGGCGCGCGCCTTGCGCGAAATCGACCAGGGCCTGAGCGAACTGAAGCAAAGCGCCGCCTCGATGACCGGCGAACTGCGCGTGGGCACGACCCACACATTCAACCAGAACTTCATCCCCGATTGCGTGGCGCGCTTCCTGCAGCACAATCCCACCATGAAAGTGGTGATCGAAGAACTGGCGGCCGACGCCATTGCCGCCCGCCTGGAAGCTGGCAAGCTGGACCTGGGCGTGGCTTACCGGCCCGAATCGACCAGCGGCCTGCAGTTCGAGCCGCTGTTCAACGAAGA
>DASPIV010000139.1:0-4048 GCA_035628955.1 Bordetella sp. | reverse complement strand
CCAAGGAATGTGTATGGATTTTTCCAAATCTGCCCGTTTCCGCGCTGTGCGGTCAGCCGGGACGCACGAAACGTGCCCGGGCCTGCTCGCATTGGGCGTGATGGTGACACTGGCTGCCATGGTCGTTGACCATGCCGACCGACTGCATAAAGGCATAGACGGTGGTGGGCCCGACGAACTTCCAGCCTAGCTTCTTCAGGTCTTTGGACAAGGCCTGCGATTGTGGCGACACCGACACGGGCTGCGCGGCGCGCTTGGCGGCCGGGGCTTCGTAGCGCCAGAAAAAAGCGCCCAGCGAACCATGCTGGTCGCGCATTTCCCGGGCCCGGCAGGCGTTGTTGATCACGGCCTCGATCTTGCCGCGGTGGCGCACGATGCCGGCATCGGCCACCAGCGCCTCGATGCGGGCTGCGCCGTAGCGCGCCACCTTGTCGATATCGAAATCGGCGAACGCCCGGCGAAAAGCGTCGCGCTTGTTCAGGATGGTGCGCCAGCTCAGGCCGGACTGGAAACCTTCCAGGCTGAGTTGCTCGAACAGGCTGCGGTCGTCGCCAACCGGACGACCCCATTCTTCATCGTGATAGCGCTGGTAGATGGCCGAGTCGTCCACCCAGGCGCAACGCGCCAGGCCATCCTGAAAATCGGTACGCACGGTCATGCATGAGTCTCCTGGCTAGCGGTACCGCAGATGCTACTACGGCAAGCCGCCAGCGCGCATGCCCCAGACGAACGACTCTAGAACCGGATAACGCCCCGAAGCCAGCCAGCTTCAGTTATCGACCGTGATCCCCTCGGCGCGAATCAAATCCCCCCATTTCTTGGCGTCATTGCGCACGATGTCGCTGAACTGCTGCGGCGTGGTGGGCGACAACTCTACGCCGGTGGATTGTTCGTAGGCCTTCAGTTCCGGCGATGCCAGCACCCTGGCGATCACTGCATTCAGTTCGGCCACCTTGTCGGCCGGGGTGTCCTTGGGGGCGAACACGCCGTACCAGTTATTGGCATAGACGTTCGGTACGCCCAGTTCATCGAAGGTGGGCACGTCGGGCAGCACGGCCGAACGCTTGGGCGCGGCGATGGCCAGCGCGCGGGCCTTGCCCGATTTGACGTGCGGCATCAGGCCCGACACGTCGCCGATAAAGCCGGCCACCTGGCCGCCGATGGTATCAGTGATGGCCGGCGCGGCGCCCTTGTACGGCACGTGCAGGATCTTGGCGCCCGTGGACTTCTGCAACTGCACGATGGCCATGTGCGGCATGCTGCCCACGCCCGACGATGCCATCGACAGGCCTTCGCTCTTGGCCTGCGCCACGAAGCTCTTGGCATCCTTGAGCGCGCTGTCGGGACCCACGATCAGCACTTCGGGTACCGACACCAACAGCGATACCGGCACGAAATCATTGATGGGATCGTAGATCAGCTTGGGATACAGCGCCGGGTTGATCGAGATGGCCCCCACCGAACTCAGGAACAGCGTCTGGCCATCGGGACGCGCGCGCCCCACGTAGGTGGCGGCGATGGCGCCATTGCCGCCGGGCTTGTTTTCAACCAGCACCGGGTGTTTCAGCTCTTTCTCGAGCTGGGCGGCAACCACGCGCGCCAATGAGTCGGCGGGACCGCCGGCCGGAAAGGCCACGACCAGGCTGGTGGTGGATTGCGCCTGGGCGCCGGCGGCGGCCAGGCCCAGCAGGCCAACGGCCAAGTGCTTCAGGATCCGGGTATAGCGCGAATCGAACATGGGTTTTCTCCTCTGTGTGCTTATGGGCATGAATTGACGCTCAGGGGACTGTCGCCCCTTGCGTATTGACGAACAAGGAATAAATCGACGTGCAAGACGCCATGAACAAACGGTTGCGATGCTTGCCCCCGAAACACAGGTTGGCGCAACGCTCGGGCAGTGCGATACGGCCCAGCAATTCCCCTTGCGGCGAATAAACGCGCACGCCGTCCAGCTCGGGCGTACCCATGCCCCAGCCGCACCACAGGTTGCCTTCGACATCCACGCGAAAGCCATCGGGGGTGCCATCGCCGGCATCGAACAGCACGCGCGATGAACCCAGCGTGCGGCCGTCGCCAGACACATCGAACACCAGGATGTTGCGGGGCCGCGAGCGCGACTCGATGACATACAGGCGCTGTTCGTCCGGCGAGAACGCCAGGCCGTTGGGTCCGTTGACGGTGTCGCACACCAGCGCGACCTCGCCCGTGTCGGGGCAGATGCGGTAAATGCCGGCCGGCAATTCCTGCTCGGCCTTCTCGCCCTGGTAATAGCCCAGAATGCCGAACGGCGGATCGGTGAACCAGATCGACCCGTCGGACTTCACCACCACGTCGTTGGGCGAATTCAAGCGCTTGCCCTGGTAGCGGTCGGCCAGCACGGTAAGGCGGCCATCGTGCTCGGTGCGGGTGACGCGGCGCCCCAGGTGTTCGCAGGTCACCAGGCGGCCCTGGCGGTCGCGCGTGTTGCCGTTGGCATAATTCGACGCGTGGCGCCACACCTGTGTCTGCCCGGTGATCTCGTCCCAGCGCATGATGCGGTCGTTGGGCACATCGCTCCACAACAGATAGCGGCCATCGCCGAACCATACCGGCCCTTCGGCCCAGCGGCTGCCCGTGGCCAGGCGTTCGACGGCTGCCAGCGGCAGCACCAGGTTTTCGAAGCGCGGGTCCAGCGCGATCACCGCCGGATCGGGGTAGCGCGTGGGCATGGCACTGGCACCCTCAGTCGCAGCGTGCACTCATGCCTCCGTCGACAACGATCTCGGTGGCCGTGATGAAGCGCGCTTCATCCGACGCCAGGAACAGCGCGGCGTTGGCGGTATCCAGGCCGTCGCCCATGAAAGGCAGCGGAATGCGGGCCTGGCGCTGGGCCAGCAATTGCCCGACATCGCCGCCGGCACGCTGGCCGGCCAGCCGCGCTTCGACCATGGGCGTGTGCATCTGGCCGGGAACCACGGTATTGCAGCGGATGTTCTTCTTGGCGTATTCCAGCGCCACCACGCGCGACAGCTGGATGACACCGGCCTTGGCGCTGGCGTAGCCCACCTGGGCCGAACCCGTCCAGCGTATGCCCGAGGTCGACGCGATATTGACGATCGCCCCGCCGCCCTGCTGCTCCATCAGCGGCAACACATGCCGGCAGCCCAGGTAGACGCTCTTCAGGTTGAAATCGATCTGCTGGTCCCAGGTCTGCTCGTCCAGATTGGCCGGCCCGCCTTTGCGCGACCCGCCCACGTTATTGACCAGAATGTCGACCCGGCCCCAGGCATCGATGCAGGCGCCCACCAGATCGCGCACCGCATCCGTAGATGTGACGTCGGCCTGCCAGGTGGCGATCTCGCCGCCCACCTGGCGCACGCGGGCCACGGTTTCTTCCATGGCATCCGCGTTCATGTCCACCGCGAACACGCGCGCGCCTTCCTGGGCGAACCGGTAGGCGATGGCGCGGCCATTGCCCCAGCCCGGTCCGACACTGCCGGCGCCCGTCACGATCGCCACCTTGCCCTGCAATCGACCTGTCATGACTTGTCCTTTATGGTTGAGTTGCGACGACGGCTCAGCGCTCGAAGCTGACCGTGCTGCCATCCGGCGGCTGGATGTCGAAGACGTTGATCGTCATCGAGATCAGGGTGTAGTAGCCGGCGATACCCACCAGGTCGACCACGCTCTCGGTGCCCAGTATCTGCACGGCTTCCTGGTACAGCGCATCGGGCACCTGGCGCGTTTCCAGCAGCGCGCGCACAAAGCGGTACACCACCGCCTCGTCGGCTTGCTCGAATACCGGCGTGTCGCCGACGCGTATCTGTTCGGCCACGCCGACATCCAGCCCGGCCTGCACGGCGATGGGCTGATGCGCCCACCATTCGAAAGACGAGCGCCACCAGGCCGCCATGGTCAGGATGGCCAATTCGGACAGCCGCGGACACAGGCTGGAGTCGTAGCGGCAGTACTGGCCCAGCGCCTGCGCATGCTCGGCCAGGCCGGGCCGGTGCAGCCACACGGCCAGCGGGCCGCGTACCCGGCCGCGCGGGCCGCTGGCGATGGCGTC
>DASPIV010000138.1:0-3272 GCA_035628955.1 Bordetella sp. | reverse complement strand
GGACTTCGATGCCCGAGAGGGCCATGAATTCCGCCAGCAGTTCGGCTGCCAAGTCGTTGTCGTCGACGAGCAGGACGCGTTTGGCTCGTGTGGAGGTCAAGCGGGAGTCTCCTGGGTAGGCGCGCGCCGGTCGGCGGGCAGCGCAACGGTGAAGGTGACCATGCCGTCGGCGCACTGTACGCTGAGCGTGCCGCCATGCTCTCGAACGACCTGGTCGGCGATATACAGCCCCAGGCCCAAGCCGCTGCGATTGCGGGATTGGCCCAGCGACTCGGGCTTGAATGGCGTAAACAAGTGCGGCAGCATCTCGTCAGGGATGGGGTGGCCGTGGTTGATGACGTGAATCACCACTTGCTGGTCGACGCGGCGCGCCTGGATGCGGATCGGGCGGCGCGGCAACCCATGGTGGCGGGCATTGCTCAACAGATTGGTAAGAACCTGCGCGATGCGATCGATATCGGCATGCAGGCGCAGGTCTGGGTCGACTTCCTGGTCGATCTGCAGGCCGGGAAAGGCCTGGCACTTTTCGTCGACCAGGTCGCGGATCAGGGCCGACAGGTCCAGGTCGCTGGGCTCCATGCCCAGCCCCAGCCCGCCCTGCAGGCGGGACAGGTCCAGTACCTGCGAAATCAGGCGCTGCATGCGGCCGCTGGACGAGCGGATGCGTTCGCCCATTTTGGCGCCGCCGTCGGTGCGTGAAAGCAGGGTGGCCGCCATGGATATGGATTGCAGCGGGTCGCGCAGGTCGTGGCCCAGCATGGCCAGCAGCGCGGTGCGGGCCCGATCGGTGTCGACCGCGCGGGTGGCGGCTATGTGCGAAAGCTCGTCACGCAGGCTGTCGGCGGCCTGGACTTCCGCCGCCAGCCAGGGCGTGCTGGTGTCGCGAACCACTTCGCGCCATGCTTCGAACGAGCCGCGTGGCGTCAGCCGCGCGCCCAGCGCGCCAACCTGGTATTGCTTTTCGGGCTTGCCGCCCCAGACCACGGTTTCGAGCTGCTCTTTGCGCAGCCAGATAAGCCAGCCGTTGTTCAAGGGGTCGAACTTGCAGGCCAGCAGGCCGGCATACGGCACGAGGTCGCTGTGCAGCCCGGGGAAATCGTCGCGGATGGACTGCGTGTGTACCAGTCGCTGGCCGGTTTGGTCGAGCGCGGCAAGAATGTCGGCCAGCGGGCCACGCGGAGCGATGCCGCTGAGCACAGTGACGCCGTTGCCCCACAGGCATAGCGTGGCATCGGCAGGCAGCAGGTCGGCCGGGGTATCCGGCCCGTAGGCCAGGGCGGCGTGCATGTCCTCGTGCGAGGTGGCGTGGCCGCCCAGGCGGCTGACCAGCGCGGCGGTGCGGGTCGCGGCTTCGGCGCGGCTGGCGCCTTCGAGGCCCGCAATGGAGGCCGACAGCACATGGGCCTGGACCTCGCAACCCATGCGCACGCTATAGGGCACATGGCGCGGCGCCAGATGATGGCAGGCGATCATGCCCCACAGCCGTCCGTCGATAACCAGCGACAGGCTCATGGACGCGCGCACGCCCATGTTGGCCATGTATTCCAGGTGCACCGGCGACACGCTGCGCAGCACGCTGTGGCTGAGGTCCAGCGGTTCGCTGCCCGCATGCACGGCATGCAGCGGTACCGGGCTATAGGTGGCGTCGGCAATCAGGCGCAGGGTGTTGATGACGTACAGGCGGCGAGCCTGGGCGGGGATATCGGTGGCCGGGTAGCGGCGGCCTTCCCAGTCGTCGAGATCCGGGCGGCGCGCTTCGCACACGATTTCGCCGCTGTCGTCGGGGTGGAACCGGTACGCCATCACGCGATCGAAGCCAGTCGCCTGGCGGACTTCGCGCACGGCCATGGCCAGCAGGCTTTCGACGGTGCGCTGGCGGCGCAGCGGTTCGGCGCTGCGGTATACCCGGTTCAGCGCATTGGTGAGTGCGGCGGGATCATCTTGGCAGCGCTCGAGTTCGACCACATGGTAGCCCTGCGGATTGCGATGGGTGATGACGTCGTAGCGCGTACCGCGCAGCGTTGCCACGAAAGGTTCCGGCGCGAAATCGGGATCGGCGTGCCTGAGGTCCAGGCAGGCACTCAGCTCCGGAGGAAGTTCGTCGGGCGTGCAGGGCGTGGCCAGCGGCACTGCCATGCCCAGCGCTTCTGCCGCGTTGGCGCTGAAATAGCTGAGGCGACGCTGGTGGTCGAACGCCAGCAATGCGCCGTGCGGCTGAATGGCGCCCGGGATATGGATGGGCTCGCTCTCGCAATTCGCCAGCGTGACAGTGGGCGCTTGGGGTGGAGATGTATTCATATGGCGAGGGCGCCGGTGGGCGGAATAATGGGGCGGCCATGCGGCGCGCGCCAAGCTCAGTACATTATGTCAAACTTCCACGCGATTAGCGCATGCGCCCACCCGCCCGGAACCTTCTCGATCGATATTTATTTTTTTCCTCCGGGCACAAATTCAGTATTGCCCGGAGGCAATTGCTTTTCGTGGGTCAGGCAGCCGAGTTTGCGCGCAGCGTATCTAGCGATTACCCTAACCACCGCCGCCGCACTGCCACCGTGCCGGCATGCCAATAACATCAGGGACGACGCAGCACGTGGGCAAGGCCGCCAGCAGACTATTCGGTACATGGGTCAACGAGATCGGGCCGCAATCGTTGCGCGCCGATGCCATGGCCGGGTTGCTGGGCGCCCTGCTGGTGCTGCCGCAAGGCGTGGCGTTTGCCACGCTGGCCGGCCTGCCGCCCGAATATGGCCTGTACTCGGCCATCGTCCCCTGTGTGGTGGCGGCCCTGTTCGGATCGAGCCGCCACGTCATGTCGGGCCCGACCAACGCCAATTCGCTGGCGCTGTACGCCGTGCTGGCGCCCCTGGCCATGGCTGGCAGTCCCGCCTATATACAGCTGGCGCTGGCGGTCACCATTCTGGTCGGCATCCTGCAATGGCTGGTGGGCGTCTTGCGGCTGGGATCGCTGGCCAACTTCATTTCGCCTTCCGCCTTGTTCGGATTCACCAGCGGAGCGGCGCTATTGATCGCGGTGCACGCGCTGAAAGACGCGCTGGGGATGGAAGGCATTCAGGCACATGCCGCCGGCGCCGTCCTGCTGGGGGTAGCACGCGGTCTGGGCGAATTGCACTGGGGGGCTTTGCTGGTGGCGCTGGCCACCATCGTGGTGTCGGTGCTGGCGCGCCGCTGGGACCGCCGCAAGCCGTACATGCTGGTGGGGCTGGCTGCCGGCACGGCGCTGGCGGCGGGGCTGAACGCCTGGATATTCGAGC
>DASPIV010000137.1:0-6299 GCA_035628955.1 Bordetella sp. | reverse complement strand
ACGGCGTCAAGCTCGACAACCAGATCATGCTGGGTCACAACGTGCGCATCGGCGCGCATACCGCCATGGCGGCCTGCGTGGGCGTGGCGGGTTCCACGGTCATCGGCGCGCGCTGCACGATAGGCGGGGCGGCCATGCTGTCGGGCCACCTAGTGTTGGCCGACGATGTCCATATTTCGGGCGGTACCGCCGTGACCTCCAGCATTGCCCGGCCGGGGCGCTATACGGGCGTGTATCCTTACGCCGAGCACGGCCAATGGCAGCGCAACGCCGCCGTGATACAACAACTGTCGCTCCTGCGCCGTCGCCTGCGGACGCTGGAAAAGGCCTGAGCCGCCGCCGGCACGAGGCGGCGCGGCAATATAATTCAAAACGGTAGGAAATTTTACGAAATGGAACTCGACATCAAGGCGATCATGGAGCGCTTGCCGCATCGGTATCCGATGCTGCTCATCGACCGCGTGTTGGATATCGTGCCCGGCAAATCCATTGTCGCCATCAAGAACGTGACGATCAACGAACCGTTCTTCGAAGGCCATTTCCCGCATCATCCCGTCATGCCTGGCGTGCTCATCACCGAAGCCATGGCCCAGGCGGCAGCGCTGTTCTCGTTCACCGACGACGACGGTGGCCTGAAATGCGATAGCGCCAAGACGGCCTATTACCTGGTGGGCATCGACGAGGCGCGCTTTCGCCGCCCGGTCGTGCCGGGCGACCAGTTGCGCCTGGAAGTGCACGCCGAACGCCTGAGCCGCGCCATATGCAAGTACCAGGGCCGTGCCCTGGTCGATGGCCAGATCGTGGCCGAAGCCAAGCTGATGTGCGCGATTCGCAGCCTGGAAGCTTAAATGTCCGGAAACATCCATCCCACCGCCCTGATCGACCCGGCCGCACAAATCGACGGCAGCGTGCGTATCGGGCCGTATTGCGTCGTGGGCCCCGGTGTCACGATCGGTGCTGGGACGGAGATCGGCCCGCATTGTGTGCTGGACGGCATCACCACCATCGGCCGCGATAACCGCTTCTACCGTTTCTGCTCGATCGGCGGCATGCCGCAAGACAAGAAATACGCGGGCGAGCCAACCCGCCTAGTGATTGGCGACCGCAATACCGTGCGCGAGTTCACCACCTTCAATACCGGTACCGTGCAAGACGGCGGCGCCACTACCCTGGGCGACGACAACTGGATCATGGCGTACGTGCACATTGCGCACGACTGCCATGTCGGCAACAACACGATCCTGGCCAACTCGGTGCAACTGGGCGGGCATGTGCACGTGGGCGATTGGGCCATCGTGGGCGGGCTGACCGGCGTGCATCAATTCAGCAAGATCGGGGCCCACAGCATGACCGGCGGCAACAGCTCGCTGATGCAAGACATGCCTCCTTACGTGCTGGGCGCGGGCAATCCGTGCCGGCCGGTGGGCGTCAATGTCGAAGGCCTGCGGCGGCGCGGCTTCAGTGCTTCGGTCATTGCCAGCCTGCGCGAAGCCTACAAGATCATTTTCCGGCGTGGCCTGGCGCTCGATGAAGCGCGCGCCGCGCTGCATGCCCGGCAGCAGTCCCATCCCGATGCCCAGCAGGCGCTGCAAGTGCTGCTGGACTTTATCGATGCCTCCAACCGGGGCATCATCCGGCCATGAGCCTTTCCATTGGCATGGTGGCCGGCGAGCCCTCGGGCGACCTGCTGGCCAGCCGCGTCATCGCTGGCCTGCGCCAGCGCGAGGCCAACCTGCAATGCCAGGGCATAGGCGGCCCCGCCATGGATGCCGCGGGTTTCGAGGCCTGGCACCCCATGCACGCGCTGACCGTGTTCGGCTATGTGGACGCGATCAAGCGCCTGCCCGGGCTGTTGCGTACCTATGGCGATGTCAAGCGGCGCTGGCTGAGCGAGCCGCCTTCCGTGTTCGTGGGCGTGGATGCACCCGATTTCAACCTGAAGCTCGAACACCAGTTGCGCCAGGCCGGCACTCCCACGGTGCATTTCGTGGGGCCTTCGATCTGGGCCTGGCGCTACGAGCGCATCCACAAGATCCGCGAAGCCGTATCCCACATGCTGGTGCTGTTTCCATTCGAGGAAGACCTGTATCGCAAGGAAGGCATACCGGTCACCTACGTGGGGCATCCGCTGGCCGACGCCATCCCGCTGCAGCCGGACCGGCAGGCGGCCCGCCGGCGGTTGGGCCTGGATGAAAACGCCCGCGTGCTGGCCATTCTGCCGGGTAGCCGCTCGTCAGAGATCCGCATCCTGGCGCCACGTTTCCTGCAGGCGGCGCAACGGCTGCAGAAGCGCGATCCTGGCCTTGTCTGCGTAGTACCCATGGTCAATGCCCAGCGGCGCCGCGAATTCGATGCCGAACTGGCGCTATATCCGGTGCCCGGGCTACGCTGCCTGACCGCCGACGATTTGCCCGACGCAGATGGCTGGCCGGTGGCCTGGGCCGCCCTGGAAGCCAGCGACGCCGTGCTGGTCGCCAGTGGCACCGCTACGCTCGAGACGGCGCTGTTCAAGCGGCCCATGGTCATCTCGTATTACCTGTCGCCCTGGATGCGCCGCATCATGACCTGGAAGTCGGGCCAGCAGCGGCCGTACCTGCCCTGGGTAGGGCTGCCCAATGTGCTGTTGCGCGACTTCG
Organism: Bordetella sp.; assembly: GCA_035628955.1. Taxonomy (GTDB): domain Bacteria; phylum Pseudomonadota; class Gammaproteobacteria; order Burkholderiales; family Burkholderiaceae_B; genus Bordetella_A. Next base: position 3,663 of record DASPIV010000137.1, on the reverse strand, counting down.
TGGTGCCCGAGCTGCTGCAGGACGATGCCACGCCCGAAAAACTGGCCGAGGCCACCTGGACGGCCCTGACCGACGAAGCGCAGGCTGCCCGAGTCGAGACGCGCTTTACCGCGATGCATCGCGACCTGACGCGCGATACGGCCCGCCTGGCTGCAAGCGCCATTCTCGAGGTGGCCGATGGCCCAGCATAGCCTGTTCGCCGAGGCCCCCGACTTCGCCGGCATACTGATGGCCGGCGTGGACGAGGCCGGGCGCGGGCCGCTGGCGGGCGGCGTATATGCCGCCGCCGTGATCCTGGATCCGGGCCGGCCCATCGACGGCCTGGCCGATTCGAAGGTGCTGGCCGCGGAGCGGCGCGTGGAACTCGCCGGGTATATCCAGGAACGCGCCATGGCCTGGTGCGTCGCCAGCGCCACCGTGCTCGAAATCGATACGCTGAACATTCTGGGCGCTACCTTGCTGGCCATGCAGCGCGCGGTCGAAGGCCTGGGCCATGTGCCGCAAGTGGCCATGGTCGACGGCAACCAGGCGCCCAGGCTGCGCTGCACGGTGCAGACCGTGATCAAGGGCGATGCCCTGGTGCCTGCCATATCGGCGGCCTCGATCCTGGCCAAGACCGCCCGCGATGCCGATCTGCTGCGCCTGCATGGGCTCTATCCGCAATATGGCTTCGACCAGCATAAAGGCTACGGTACGCCGCTGCACATGGAACGGCTGCGGGTCCATGGCCCGTGCCCCGAACATCGACGCAGCTTCGCCCCGGTACGCGAGCGGCTGGTTCTCGTGCCATGAAGCAGATCGCATCGCGCGATAACCCCGGATTCAAGCAATTGCAGCGCCTGGCGCAGCATGCCGGGCGGCGCGGCGAGCAGGCCATTCTGGAAGGCGTGCATCTATGCCAGGCCTGGCTGGCCCAGGGCGGAGCGCCAGCGCTGGCGGTGTTCGATGCTGACCGGGTGCGGCGGCCCGAACTGGCTGTCTTGCTGGCCGCCGTGCCGCCACGACAGGTGCTGTTGCTTGAATCGCGCTTGCTGCGCCAGCTCGAGACCGTCGAAACCGGCCAGGGTGTGTTGTTCCTGGTGGACCCGCCGGTCCCCGAACTGCCGGGCCGGCTGGATGAACCCATGGTATGGCTCGACCGGGTGCAAGACCCGGGTAATGTCGGCACGATCTTGCGCGTATGCGCGGCGGCGGGAATCCAGCGGGTGCTGCTGTCATCGGGCTGCGCGGCGGCCTGGTCGCCCAAGGTATTGCGCGGCGGCCAGGGTGCGCATTTTGCATTGACCCTGCATGAACACGCCGATCTGCAAGCCTGTGTTGCACGGCTCGAAGTGCCGCTGGTGGCCACCACCCTGGAAGGCGCCCAGGACCTGTACGCGACCCGCCTGCCGCCGGCATGCGCGTGGGTATTCGGCCATGAAGGGCAGGGCGTGGCACCCGCCCTGCAGCAGGCCGCCGCGCTGCACGTGCGCATCGACCATGCTGCCGCGGTGGAATCCCTCAATGTCGCGGTGGCGGCCGCCCTGTGCCTGTTCGAGCAACGCCGCCAGCACGCTTCCCACGTTGCATAAAACCGGTATTGCCAGTGTCTGGCTCCTGCAGGGTGCCTGACACTGTCAGGCTGGGGACAGCCTGCCATACATCGGTGTCAGACACTTGGCCATGTGGCAAGGGGGCATTTCAATTCGAACGGCCCAGTCCCACTTCCTGCATGACGGTGGTGGCGATTTCCTCGATCGACTTGGTGGTGCTGGACAGCCACGAAATGCCTTCCCGCCGCATCATGCGCTCGGCCTCGGCCACTTCGTAGCGGCATTGCTCCAGTTTGGCGTATTTGCTGTTGGGGCGGCGTTCGTTGCGCACTTCGGCCAGGCGTTCGGGCTGGATCGACAGGCCGAACAGCTTGGCCCGGTGCGGCACCACGGTAGAGGGCAGGGTGCCGCGTTCGAAGTCGTCGGGCGTCAGCGGGAAATTGGCCGCCTTGATGGCGTACTGCATGGCCAGGTACAGGCTGGTGGGCGTCTTGCCGCAACGCGATACTCCCACCAGGATGACGTCGGCCTGGTCGAGCTGGGTAATGAACTGCCCGTCATCGTGGGCCAGGCTGAAATTGATGGCGTCGATACGGTTGCGGTATTGCTCGGAATTCGCCGCCATGTGAGAACGGCCGACCGAATGGCTGGACTTCAGGCCCAGAGCTTGCTCGATGTGGCCCACGAAGGTGCCGAACAGGTCCAGGAATATGCCATTGGCCGCATGTACGCATTTCATGCTGAGCGGGTCGACCAGAGTACTGAACACGATGGGCGGCACCCCGGTTTCGAGCGCGTTGCGGTCGATGCGGGCGGCGACCTCCTGGGCCTTTTCCAGCGTGTCGATGAAGGGCAGGCGGATCGGCTTGAAACGTACCTCTTCAAACTGCGAAAGCACTGAGTGGCTGAAGGTCTCGGCGGTAATGCCGGTGCTGTCCGAAACGATGTAGACAGTACGTTCGATAGGGGGCGAAGCCATATGTAAAATATTCCAACCAAAGGGGAAAGCCATGGTGCCCGACCGGGTACAATCTGACCCCGATATAAGTCACCCCAAGAGCGGTCCAAGGCCAGTTTGGTCAGCGCATCCTGATGCATTGACCAAACTCGCTTTCTCTCCATTGTAAAAGGTGACTTCAATGTCGTATGTCGTTTCGTTCGAGCAGCTCCGCATGACGGATGTGGACTCGGTAGGAGGCAAAAACGCATCGCTAGGTGAAATGATCAGTCAGCTGTCCGGCGCCGGGGTCCGTGTGCCGGGCGGCTTCGCCACGACCGCCGAGGCGTTCCGCGACTTTCTCAAGGCGTCGGGCCTGGACCAGCGCATCGCCACCCGCCTTACCACCCTGAACCCCGAAGACGTACGCGAACTGGCCACGGCCGGCGCCGAGATCCGCCAATGGATCATCGAGGCTCCGTTTTCGCCCGAGTTCGAACAGCATATCCGCACGGCTTTTGCTGCGCTCGATGCCGATGGCAAGGGTTCTTTCGCCGTGCGCTCGTCGGCTACCGCCGAAGACTTGCCCGATGCTTCGTTTGCCGGCCAGCAGGAAACCTTCCTGAACGTGGTGGGCATCGACGATGTGCTGGACAAGATCCGCCACGTATTCGCCTCGCTGTACAACGATCGCGCCATTTCGTATCGCGTGCACAAAGGCTATGCGCATGCCGAAGTAGCGCTTTCGGCTGGCGTGCAGCGCATGGTGCGTTCCGACAAGGGCAGCGCCGGCGTGATGTTCACCATCGACACCGAATCCGGTTTCCAGGATGTCGTGTTCATCACCTCGTCGTACGGCCTGGGCGAAACCGTGGTGCAGGGCGCCGTCAACCCCGACGAATTCTATGTATTCAAGCCCACGCTCGAGCTGGGCCACTACCCGATAGTCAGCCGCCGTATCGGTTCCAAACTGATCAAGATGGAGTTCGACCCCGAGCGTCCCGAAGGCCGCGCCGTGCGCACTGTCGACGTGCCGGTATCCGAACGCAATCGCTATTCGCTCAGCGACGACGAAGTGTCTGAATTGGCGCGCTACGCCGTCATCATCGAAAAGCATTATGGCCGCCCCATGGATATCGAATGGGGCCGCGACGGCATCGACGGCAAGATCTACATCCTGCAGGCGCGTCCCGA
>DASPIV010000136.1:0-3310 GCA_035628955.1 Bordetella sp. | reverse complement strand
CGCCGCCGCCGCCTATGGACTGCCCCAATACACCAATGCCCGCCTCGCCACTGGTGGTGATCCCGCCATTCAGTGTGACTTTGACGGCGCCGCCGGTGCTGCCGGCACCGGCAGCACCCCCTACTGAAATCACCCCGGACGCACTGCCGGCGTTACCGCCGCCGCCACCGATGGATTGCACCAATCCGCCGATCGCGCCTGTCCCCGAGGTGGTGATCGTTCCTCCGAGCGTGCCCGTCGCGTCATTGCCATTGCCGCTACCGCCGCCGCTGCCACCCAAGGCAACCACGCCACCCGCCGTCGCACCGGTGCCCCCGCTGCCGCCGATAGACTGCACCAAGACCCCGTGAGCATAGTTCCCCGTTGTGCCCAGGGCCGCGTCCGTCGTCACGGTGGATTTCCCTCCATCGCCCCCAACGCCGCCATCGCCCGAACTACCGTCTATCCAACTGGTCCACGCACCACCCGACCCGCCGGCGCCGGCCAGGGATTGCGCGACGACTGCGGCGGCGTAATCGCCGCTGGTCTTGACGCTGGAGCCGCTGTCCAGGGTCGCGGTCGCAATGTATCCCCCGGCACCTTGGCCTCCCTGGTTGGAGCCCAGGCCGCCCAAGCCACCAATACTTTGAACCAATACGCCGTAAGACGTGGAGCCCGACGTGGTGACTGAGCTGCTGGCCAGGGTTGCCGTAGCGATGCCGGCAGCGCCCCCATTACCGCCATTCGAATCGTCACTGCTCGTGGCCGGAGGCACATTCGCGCCGCCGTCTCCGCCTTGCGACAGCACGAGCACGCCGGAAAGACTATCGCCGAAGGTTTGTACGTTGGTATTGAACACATTGGCAGCCGCACCCTGCGAGGCCCACCCATCGCCCCCAGTCGCCTTATCGGTGCCGTAGCCGCCACCATGGCCGCCCGCCGAAATCGCCATGATGGCCGCGCTATCGTCGAGCGTCGCCTGGCTTGTTGAAGCGGTAATGCTGGTGGTGGTGCTGGAGTCCTGCGCCCCGACATTGGCTGTTGCCAGTGCACCGTCGCCGCCGTTGCCGCCCTGATCCTTGGTCCAGGTGACCTGGCCGCCGGTCCCGCCGACACTGGCCGCCACTACGGCGGCCACGCTGCTGCAGTGGCTCACGCCCAGCGCGTCGTTGGCGCCGCAGGCATCCCCGTCTTGGGATGCCGGATTCCAATACACCGATACATCGCCCGTCACGTTTGCCGTGACCGTCCCGCCGCCTCCGCCATTTCCCGTGGGATCGCCGTCGTCCGCGCCGGCGCCTTTGGCGTGCGGGCCCCCACGTCCACCGAAACTCTGGGCAACAACTCCCCAGGCCATGTGGCTTCCTCCGTTCAGGGGCGTGTCTTGGGTGCCGAGCGACACTGTACTCATGCTGTTGACCGTGACATTTGCAGCGCTACCGGCCGTACCGCCGTAGTGGTCAAGCGTGGCAGGACTAAGCGATCCGCCATCGCCGCCTCGAGAGCTTGCCAGCAAACCGATGACGCCATTCTGCAACGTAGCCGACCCAGAAATGGTGATATCCGCACCGGCAGTATTGGTGACCGTCACCTCGTTGCCATTACCGCCGTCGCCTCCATTGTCATTGCTATCTGGCGTATAGCCGTTGCCGCCAATACTGGCAGCCTGCAAGCCGATGACCAAGTCGTCGGTGGACGATGGCGTCATCGAAATCGAGCTGCTATTCACAACCGTAACGACAGACCCATGGCTGCCGTTGTACTGATCGTGTGTGCCCGCCAATCCCTGGCTGACGTACTGCTGGCCCGCCGTGACATCGCTGTCGGCGACTTCCATCGATTCGACGGCCTGCGTAAAGGCTTGGTTCGTATAGGGGTTGTCCGCGAAGGCGGGCGTGGATACCAGGATGGTCAAAGCGACTGGACTTGCAATTCGTTTCATTTTTTTTGTTCCAGCAGGCGCGCGGTGAATGCCACGAGGGCACGCCATGGTCATGCCAATCACCTCGGCCGTCTATCGGTTTCACGCACTGACTATCGGAAAAACGCACTTTTTTATTACTCAGCGGTGATCACCCGGTAATATGTGGACACCCAGCGCATGCGAAGTCAAATGATCGCCTCATTGTTTGCCCAAGTGCCGTTCGACCAACATCGGATCGTAAACACCACCGACCCCGATGAGGCGCGACATCAGATAGGCCAAGTACTGAATTCGTATCGGCTGCGGGTCGTTCACGGGCGGATCACCCACAGCCGGCTGGATGTTCTGCCCTGCGGACGCTTGTCCCTGATCAAACTCAGGCATGGGTATGGGGCGGACACCAGCATCGAGCCCGATTGCCACTGCCTGGACGGCTACTACCTGTTGGTGCTGCCCACCCAGGGGCACGCCGTGTTTTATTTCGATGGGCAACGCATCGAGGTTTCGCCAAATAAGGCCTTTCTTATCAGCCCCGACAGGCCGTTTCATTTCACGGCCAGCCACGATTACGAACAGGTTCTGCTGCGCCTGGACCGGCCGGCCATAGCCGATGCCTGGCACCGCCTGACCGGGCAGGAGCAGGCGCCCGACATTTGCTTCGATGCGGTCATACCCTTGCATACAACAAGCTGGCAAGCGCTGCTTCCCATGCTGCAATGGGTAGTGCGATGCTCCGGCCTGGGCCAGGGCCAGGACATCACTCAGGCGACCTTGCTTGCCCAGACCGAAATGCTGGTCGCCACCACCCTGCTGCTGCATCAACCGCACAATATGGCGGCTTTCCTGTGGCCGGCACCGCCGCCCTCCGCGCCTCAGGCTATTCGCCGCGCGCAGGCCTATATGATTGAACATCTGGGCGAACGCCTGCCGGTGGCCATGGTCGCCAGCCACTGCGGCCTGTCAGTCAGGCGCTTGCAAGCCTTGTTCCAGGATGAATGCGGGCAATCGCCGTTGCAATGGCTGCGCATGCAGCGCCTGCAAGCAGTCCGGCGAGCCTTGCTGCGAACCGGCCATGCCGACAAAGTCAGTGAAATCGCAACACGCTTCGGCTTCACCCACCTGGGCGAGTTTTCGCGGATGTACCGCGAGGCTTACGGCGAAACACCGCAACAAACGCGCCGCAAGCCACTGGACTGAAGCGTGCGTGGGTTCACCCCGTTACAAGCAGATCCGCAGCCCAGCGCTTCGTCCGGTTAAATGAATCGCGCATGTATTCCGCTGTTCTTTCGGGATCGAGCGGCGCCGAGATAGCGCCGAGCTGGTCGCGCAGCTTGGTTTGCACGTCCGGCATCTGAACCACTACGCCCAGATCTTTGCTAAGCGCCTGCGCCCGCCCGCTGTCCATGC
>DASPIV010000135.1:0-4355 GCA_035628955.1 Bordetella sp. | reverse complement strand
TATCAACAATCCGGGTCTGGCATGCGGGGCGCACCGGTGGCGGCTGGTGCCACCCTGGTGCTTCACGAGTGCCGTGCACCCGGTGCGGCCTGCCTGTGCACCGGCGATTGCGGTATGCGCGCGGCCAGATATTTCAGCAGTGAAGCCGCCGCGGCCGAAATATGGCGGCCCGCCCGTGTCACGATGGTTATCCCACCTTGGTTGAAGATGGGATTGCCCATGGGAAGGGCGACGAGATCGGGCATGTTGAACCAGGTAGAGAAAGAGGCGGGGCACAGCGTATAGCCCAGGCCGGCCTGGGCAAACTGCCAGAGCGCGCGGAAAGACGACGTGGTAAGCACATGCTTGAGCTGCACTTGTTCACTGATCTCGGCGGCACGCACGTACTGCCTTAGGCCGAAATTCTCGTGTAGTGCCGCGCCCTTGTATGCGGACAGGTCCTTGAGCATCAGCGGACGGCCGACTGCCGCCAGCGCGTGAGATTTGTGGACAATGGTCTGTATAGGCGAGCACGCCATGCTGAAATGATGCCGCAGGCGGACATCGTTGAATCCGTGGTAGAGCATGGCGATATCTACCTTGTCTTCCACAATATTGCACACGTTCTGGTCGACACTTGAAACTGCCAGGTCCAGTGTGATGTTGGGATGGTCCCGCATGTAGTCGGTAATGATGGGGTGGAAGAAAATGTGCAGCATGCCTTCTCCCAGGCCCACCCCTATATGCCCGCGTGTGGCATCCCTGGATTGCCTCAGTTCGCTGTGAAAGTCTTCCAGAATGTCGAGCTGGCGGCGCGCGTAGCGCGCCAGCATGTTGCCTGCTTCCGACGGGACCACGCCGCGCCCTTTGCGCTCCAGCAAGCGCAGGCCCGTTTCGCGTTCCAACTGGGCAATGGCGCGGCTGATCGAAGACGGGTCGACATCGAGTGTCTCTGCCGCGCTGCGCAAAGAGCCGGATATCGTCACCTGAAGAAAATACTGGAGGCGCTGTGCGTTGAACATTCTTTGCATGGAAGACTCCGCTTCTGTGGGCACGGCCATCGTTGCTGGATGCGCAACGATACTGGCTTTTATTGTCATTGTTGCGAGGGGAAGGCGCAGGGAAAATAGGCACGCATTGATAGGCAATCTAGGCTAAAGGTGGATGCATGCCGGTATCAGACGTTATTTCTTCTTCCCTGCTCCAGAGAATGGTTGCTTGGCGCCGCGACCTGCACGCTCATCCGGAAACAGCTTTTGAAGAGCATCGGACATCGGATGCCGTGGCAGCCGCGCTTGCGGCCATGGGAATGGAAGTCAGCCGGGGCCTTGCCCAGACCGGCGTGGTGGGCACGCTGCGTAATGGCGCAGGCCCGCGCCTGGGTTTCCGGGCGGACATGGATGCGCTGAACATGGAGGAAAGAGGCGCTGTCGCGCATGCCTCGTCTTATCCAGGCAAGATGCATGCTTGCGGCCATGATGGGCATACCGCCATGCTTTTGGGGGCAGCGCATTATCTTAGCGAGAACAGGGCTTTCCGAGGCACCTTGAATTTCATATTCCAACCTGCGGAAGAAAATGAAGGTGGTGGCAAGCAGATGGTGGAGCAGGGTTTGTTCGACCAGTTTCCTTGCGATGCGGTGTTTGGCTTGCATAACACCCCACAGATGCCATTGGGTCTATTCTGCATACGCGAAGGAACGATGTTCTCCGCTTCTGATTTCTTTGAAATCAGGGTCATCGGGAAAGGTGCCCACGCGGCGCTTCCGCACACCGGCACCGACGCCATCGTTGTTGCGTCGCAGCTGGTTGGTAGTTTGCAGACCGTGGTAAGCCGTAATGTGAACCCACTGGACTGCCTGGCAATAAGCGTCACCCAGTTCATCGCCGGCGATACCTGGAATGTGCTGCCCCATGAAGCATTGATTCGCGGAACATGCCGGTCATTCGTGCCACAGGTACGCGATATGGCGCGATCCCGTATCGAGCAGATATGCAGCGGCCTGGCCATGAGCGGCGGCACTCGTATCGAACTGGAATACCGGCAGGGATACCCTGCCGTGGACAATGCCCCCGAACCTACCCGGCAGGCCATACGAGCGGCCACAGCCCTGGTCGGAGAGGCCCACGTAGATGCGAACTGCCGGCCGCGCATGGGGTCGGAGGATTTCAGTTTCATGCAGCGGGTTTGCTCGGGGGCGTACATCATGCTGGGCACGGCGCGTGGCGATAATGACCCGCCCTTGCACAATCCTTACTATGATTTCAACGACGACGCATTGCCATTTGGCGCGGCCTATTGGATTGCATTGGCCGCGCAAACCAAGCAAAGTGGTGCTTGAAATCACTGCACCGTCGCCCCCGAGGCCTGTACCACTTCCGCCCAGCGCTTGATTTCCTGGTGAACATACGCATCGAAGGCGGCAGGGTCGGTCACCTGTGCCTGTGCGCCCATCTTGTCCAGCCACTGTTGCACGTCATCTTGCGCGAACACGCGCACCATTTCGGCGTGCAGTTTCTCGACCACGTCGCGGGACATGCCGGCAGGCCCCATCAGTCCGAACCATGAGCGCACGTCGAAGCCCGGTACCGTTTCGGCGATCGCTGGGATGTCGGGAAATGCCGGATTGCGATTGGCGCTGGTCACGCCCAGCGCGCGTAGTTTGCCGGCCCGGATGTTGGGCGCCGCCGACGGTAGATTGTCGAACATCAGGTCCACATGGCCGCCCAGCAGGTCGGTGACCGCAGGCGCCGAGCCCTTGTACGGAACATGCTGGTATTTGGCGCCGGTGATCATGCGGAATGTTTCGGCCGACAGGTGTTGCGATGTTCCGTTGCCCGACGAGGCGAAGGTCAGGTCGTGGGTCTGTGAATAGCGGATGAACTCCGCCACGCTGTTTACCGGCACGTTGGGGTTCACTACCAGTACGTTCGGAATCGAGACCACGCCGGCGATGAACGTGAAATCGCCCACTGTGTCGTAAGGCAGGCTCTTGACCAGGCTGGCGTTGATCGTGTGGTTGATCGCGCCCATCAGCAATGTGTAGCCGTCGGCGGGTGCGCGTGCCACCACCTGGGTACCGATCACGCCGCCTCCGCCCGGCCGGTTCTCTACGACCATCGGCTCGGGCCAGGACTGGCTCACGTGCTGCGCGATCAGGCGGGCGACCAGGTCCGTCGCGCCACCGGCCGCGGCCGGGACAATCAGCCGGACCGGCCGGTTGGGATACGGTTTTTGTTGCGTCCATGCGGGCGTGGCCAGTGAACTCAGCAAGGTGGCGGTCAGAAACAAGCGTCGGTCCATGATGTCTCCTTTCATTGTGGTTTATGCATTCCGGCCGCGACCAGGGTCGCCGCCGGAATGGAGTTGTACGGTGGCTACCTTGGCGGCCACGCGGAATTCAACTGGGTTCGAACACCGGGGCATGGCGTCCTTCGCTTGTCTGGCGGAATGCCACGCGCAGCCGCATGCCGATGCGCAGGCCCGCGGCGTCGGCGCCCACGATGTTGCTCAGTGCCAATGGCCCTTCGTCGAGCTGTACGTAGGCCAGCACGTAGGAAGGCTCGCGTGCCCTGTGGATGATCGAGAAAGTGTGCAGCGTGGCGTTGCCGGAAGCTGGCTTCCAATGCAACTGCTCGCCTCCGCAATGCGGGCAGAATGCGCGGGGATGCCAGTGCGTCTGGCGGCATTCCTGGCAGTACGGCAGCAGCAAGATGCCGCGAGCGGTAGCCTGCCAGAAGCACGCAAGTTCCGGAAAGGCCGCAACGTAGGGATCGGCGGGAAAATCTGACGATGTCATTGGACACGCTCCAGCACTACGGTTGCGTGGGCGTGGCCGGCGCCCATCACCAAGCCGGGCCCGGTGGCCAGCGCAATGTCGCAGGCAGGTACCTGCACGGCGGGATGCGCTTCGCCGCGCAATTGCCGCACGGCCTCGATGACTTTGGTGATTCCGCCACGGTTCTGCGGGTGGTTGTTGCACATGCCCCCGCCGTCGGTGTTCCAGGGCAGCCGCCCCACGCCGGAGATCAAGTTGCCATCGGCCACGAACCTGCCGCCGTCGCCTTTTGCGCAGAAACCCAGGTCTTCCAGCTGCAAGGCCACCATGATGGTGAAGTTGTCGTAGATGGATGCGTATTTGACGTCGGCCGGCGAGAGCCCGGCCATCTGGAAAGCGCGCGGGCCGGTAACGGCCGCCCCGGTTTGCAGCAAGTCCAGGCGGCCGGCCTCGTTGGTGCGGATGGTCTCGGCATAGCCTCTTACGCCTACCCTGGGGCGCGATAACGATGCGGCGATCTCCGGGGACACCAGGATCAGCGCGCCACCACCGTCGGTGATCACGCAGCAGTCCATCCGGCGCAAAGGCTCGGCCACCA